>JAVHRV010000145.1:0-6540 GCA_036171815.1 Patescibacteria group bacterium | reverse complement strand
AAATGCTATTGACTCATATAGAATAAAGAGGTATCATTATTATACATTGTTGGCTTTAATAAATAGTTTCTTTTTAATTAAAATTACAAAAGGGTCAGTTATCATGAAAAACACAATTGTATTATTCTCATTTGATCTTAGCAATCTGCCTACCGGTTTTTCTGGTTCGCGTAATAAATCTGTAACTCGAGTTCCTCTACAACAGAAGTGTTTCTTCCGAGGGAAAGTCCCTCATAATCCTGGTCGCGCCGTTGAATCGTTTCAAAAGCGCAACGAAAATAGAGGAAGATTCTCCTAAAAAGATTTTCCTAAATTATATTTAAATTTCTAAGTCGGCTTACCGACTCAACTAGCTCAACAATGTAAAAGCCAATCCCCTCGGGTTGGCTTTATTTATTACAGGCGAAAACTGTCCGCGTTAATGGGCGTGGGCGTTTGAAGGCAAAGCCGTACTAAAATAAATCGACGAACATAGTCAGAACGTAAATGATGACCAGAGCGATTACCCACAAGAAAATTCCGAAGAACCATTCTTGACTCGTAATTTTTTGGGAGAGTTCGGAGGCAACTATTTTATCTTTATTAAGTTTACGGACCAGGCGCGAGGAGGTTACTTTACTAGTAAATAGTTGGCTTTGCCTCTTAAAGTATTGCCAGATATTCTGGCCGTGATTTTTAACTAGCCAGTATATTAGCCAGCTGGCTAAGGCCAGGAGTAATAAAAAACCAAGCTTGTGTGACCATTTTTTAATAATAGTAATTAAAATATTACCCGAAAAATATCCGAGTAGAGCGCTCGAGACGGCCCAGACGACAGCGCCGCTCAAATTCCAAATTAAGAAAGTTTTTTGTTTCATTTTAGAAGCGCCGGCAATGAAAGGAACGACTGCTCGAGTCGCCCCGAAAAACCGTCCCCAGAGGATACTTTTCGCTCCGTATTTTTCAAAAAAAATTTCGCCTTTAGCTAGCGTCTCGTCTTTAATTAGTTTTTTACTAGATAGCCAAGGCGCGCCCCAACGGCCTAGAGAAAAACTTAAATAATCGCCGATAACAGCGCCAATAGTAGCAAAAATAATTATTTCTTCAATTTTAAAATAGCCCTGCGCTGCCAAAAACCCGCCGATCGATACTAGCGTGCCGCCGGGAAAGAAAGCGCCGATAAAGGGAAAACATTCAATAAGAGCAATAAATAAAAACAGCCAGTTGCCTAGCCAGCTTAAACGGCCGATTATCGTAAAAATAAAAGACGGATTATTATCCATATTTATATTATAACAAATTTTTAGAAGTATTGTCTTATTTTACTAAGTAGGCGGCGAACAATAAATAGCGGCGGTAATTTAAAGTTATTAATTCGCCAGGCTAGTTTAAGCTCGCGCCAACCGGCGCGCCGTTGTTTTAAGTTACGGCCGCTCCGGCCGCCGCGGCGCATGCAAACCATAATTTCCGGCAAATAAAAAGTAGATATTTTTTCTTTTTTTAGCAGGCGGAGAATAAGCTCATAATCACCGGCGATTTTAAAATCCGGGCGGAAAGCGCCGTATTGTTGATAAACTTCCCGTCGGACGAATAAAGTCGGATGAGGAATTGTCCAACCGCTATTTAATTTTTTGGCGGCGTATTCACCGGCGCGCCAGAATCTGACTATTTTCTTCGGGTTCGCTCGCTCGACAAATTCTAAATCGCCGTAACAAGCCTGGCAGTCAGGATTTTCTTCGAAACAGTGAACTACCTTTTTAAGAATCGATCCGTCTTTATAAAAATCATCAGAATTTAAGATACCGATGATGTCGCCCGTTGCTAATTTTATTCCTTTATTCATGGCCTCGTACAAGCCTTGATCAGGCTCGGAGAGGAGGGTAATGCCGATTTTGGTCGAGTAGGCTCGAATAATATCTAGAGTATTATCACTCGAAGCGCCGTCGATGACAATATATTCTAATTCGACCCCAGTTTGTTGGAGGAGACTATTAAGAGTATCGCTAATCGTAGCGCCGCTATTATAAGTTGGAGTGATAATCGAAATTTTCATATGAGATGAAAGAGTAGATTAACTGAAAAATTCTTTAATTTTTTTGATAATATAGTCTTGTTCGGTGGTTTTTAAGAAAGGATAGCAGGGAAGAGATAATATTTCTTTTTGAAGATTATCCGTTTTTTCTAGACGGAGATTAGGATATTGCGGAGCGTAACAAGCTTGGCGGTGAATGGCGGTTGGGTAGTGGATTAACGTTTCAATTCCCTGAGAACTTAAGTAGGTGCGGAGAGCGTCGCGTTTTTCGCTCTGGAGGCGAATAACGAAAAGATGATAAGAATTATTAGGGGAGAACTCAGGTAAGACTAAATCTTTAAGATTAGTTAATTCAGTAATATACTTTTGAGCGATTATTTGGCGAGTTTTAATAAAATCAGCTAGTTTAGCCAATTTTAAATTTAGAAAAAGACATTGGAGAGCGTCGGCACGATAATTATTGCCTAGGATTAAGTGCTGATAGCGGCCTTGTTGACCGTAATTACGATAGACGGCCGCGAAGTCGCGAATTTTTTCGTCATTAGTGAGAATTAAGCCAGCCTCGCCTAAAGCGCCTAAATTTTTAGTCGGATAAAAACTGAAAGCTTTAGTATTAATTATTCCGGCGCCCGTAAAATTAGCGCCGTGCGCTTGGCAGGCGTCCTCAATAACGATTAACTGATGTCGTGCGGCCAGACGATTAATCTCGGCGAGATTAGCGATTTGTCCGAATAAATGAACCGGTAAAATCGCGCGAGTCTTCTCCGTAATTAAAATTTCGATTTTATTTTCGTCCATTAAATAGTTGTCTTTGATATCGCAAAATATTGGTCGGGCGCCGATATGAGAAATCGCTAAACTAGTGGCGACGGCGCTATTAGCAACCGTGATAACTTCATCGCCCGGTTTTAGGCCGTGCGCTAAAAGAGCGACTTCGAGCGCCGCTAAGCCGGTGGAAACGGCCACGCCGTATTTATAACCGTTCGCCTCGGCGAAATTTTGTTCAAAGGTGGCGGTGGCGGCGCCGAGAATATAAATTCCCGCTCGCCCGAATTTTTTAAAGGCTGCTAAAAAATCATTTTCAAAATAAGCCCATTCCCGAGTTAAATCTAAGAAGGGAACGTGCTTAGTCGAAGGGGTTGATAATTTAGCGGTTAACAAATTTTTTAAAATCTTCATAATTTCTAAGATAATCAGACTCTTGATAATAAGCGGCGGCTAAAACTAGAATAACACAATCTGCGGAAAAATTAGACATGGTATGCCAAAGGGCGGGTCCGAGCCGCAAACCATAATAAGGGCTGCTGATTTTTAAACGCTGTTTAGTTTTTCCGTCGTCGAGATTAATAGTAAAAGAGCCGTTCAGACAAAAAATAATTTGTTCGAGTTTTTTGTGAGCATGATAGCCCCGTTTTGCCTTTTTATTAAAGAGCTGATTAATAAAATAAAGCCGTTTAATCGCGAAGGGCACATTTTTTAAAGCTTCAGCGATGACTAAATTACCGTCGGGAAAATCATCGAAAAACTGTAAAGTGATGAGGCCAGAGTTCTTAACTTTTATTTTTGGTAATTTGATTTTTGGTTTATTCATATTTTTTATGAGAAAAATAAAGGGCAACCGCTGATCTTTTAAGAATTTGTTTTAATTTATCGAGCGGACTTTCGGGGGAGCGATAGCCATAGTTAAATTTCACATCGACGGTTTTAACTTGAGTAATTAATTGATCGAGCTTGGTCGTATAGGGGCGATAAATTATTTTTTCAATAATAGGATCGAGGCGGTAAAAAGAAGAATGGAGCTCATATTTTTGTGGCGCGATGATTCTCAGAGTATGGGTGTGATAAAAAATTAAGGGCTGATTATCAATCAGAATTTGGCCGTTACTTTCTCGAATTTGATAGCGGTTAGCGTTCCAAGGAGCGACATTAGCGCCGGGATGTTTTAAGACATGAATGCCGGCGAAATCGCGAGGCCAAGTGTCTAAATACATCTGATCACCGAATTTTCCCTCCTCATGT
The DNA here is from genome assembly GCA_036171815.1 of Patescibacteria group bacterium. Lineage (GTDB taxonomy): Bacteria > Patescibacteriota > Patescibacteriia > Patescibacteriales > UBA12465 > UBA12465. The sequence continues at coordinate 2,510 of JAVHRV010000145.1, read as the reverse complement.
CTATTATAGCACCATTTTAAACAAGCTTGGCTCCACTGCGCTAAGACCGCTTGTCCAATTTCATTATTTTTAAAAATAATCAAGGCGACGTTATAAATACCGGATTTTTCTAAGTATTTAAGGCGTTCCTCGTAGTTATGCCGAATAATTAAGACTGAGTCGGAACCTAACTCGTCATAGATCGGCTGCGGCGAAGAATAGAAGTAAATATCACTATCAAGATAAGCTAAATCAGTTAATTCTGGTTGATTTTTTAAGAGATAATTAGTAAAGACTGAGCCTAAAGTCCAGCAGTATTCGCCATTAGAGCGATTAGCTTTTGCCTCTAGCAACTGAGAATCCTCAATATCGCTTAGTTTAATTAAATTAGTATTTTTTAAAGCTAATTTTTTTAATAAATCATAAGTTTCTGTATCTAGACAGAGAATGTAGAGCCGAAAATCGGGGCAGTAGCGGACGATAGAATCATATAGGGCGAGCCCCCGGAAAGCATAATTCTTATCAAACAGAGTACAGAAATTATAAGGCATAAGATTATTTTTTAGCCGTGATGGCGTAGTCTAGAGTCAGCCAGGAGTTTCTAAAAATAAAGTCTAAAATGATAAAAAAAGTTTGAATAGGAAAACAAAGCACAAGCGCGCTTAAGAGTTTAAGCGGTTTATTTTTTAAGAATAATCTTTCAAAAATAAAAGCGGCAATAAGTTGGCCGCAGACTCGGAAGACGCCACTCGTTTCTTCCAGTTTTTGAATAGTGAGACCGGACTTCTCAAAGATCCGTTTATGCTCGTAACGAGTGAAGCGGCGAAAATCATTAGGAATTTCGTGCTCGCTCCAAACTAAGGGCATCGTGAGAAAAACTCGGCCGTTAGTTTTTAAAACTCGCCCGATTTCGCTTAGGAGTTTCTCGGGATCACTGGCGTGTTCTAAGACTTCGGTACAGATTACCGCGTCGAAATTATTATCCGGAAAGGGGATAGTAGTGCCATCATAAAATTTATCGACTATTTTCGCTTGGTCATAATGGCCGCCACCGGCAATATCAATCCCGATATAAGAAGCCCCCGGGAATAGACTAGCGTAGGGTTTCGAACCGCAGCCGACATCTAAAATTGTCTGTGCCGTAAAATCTGCGGTCGCAAAATTTCTTATTTTTTTAAGTAAGCCGTAGCGAGCAATAAAATACGGATTAATTAATACGGAATACCAGGCCGGCCGGAAAAAATGTCGATCGATGATTTGTTTTATTTTGGTTGGCATAAAGACAATGACTAAGCCCGGTCGCTAAAAATTTTTGTAAATATTTTGAAGTAGTATTTAAAACGGATAAAAAATATTAGGAGTCTTAAGCGCGGGGAGAGGAAATATTCGATGATCGTTTTTTTGGCGGCACTATTTTCTTCAGCCGGAATAAGGTCGACTTTAATGGGTGTGGTAGAAAGGGGTACCTGGAAAACTTGAGTGCGTCCCGTGTGGGTGCCGCTGTCGTCAAAACCAACATTAGAAACTAAGGAGCGTCCGGGATAAAGAGTCAGTTTATTTTTTAAAAAAGCGGTTGCATACCAGCGGATGGCCCAAGAATTATTTAGGCCTTTTATTTGTCCTTTAAGCATTTGGCAATAAGGATAAGAACCGTCTAAGTCAAACTCGCGGCCTAATTTTTTGGTTCGTAAGGCGGTGAGTAGTTTCTGACTATCGATTTCGAGTAAGTCCCAGCCTCTTTTCCAAGTCGCCCAGCCCCAACAATCCGCTCCTCTTAAAAAAAAGGTTTCCGGGAGAGGGCGTTTAGTCGGGTAGACATAACCGTGGATACTAATAATTTTATCGTTCTCTTCGTAGCGGTTAAGGGCTTCGTTTAAGTATTTTAAGAAGTAGGGCGCCGTAATTAAGTCGTCTTCTAAAACGATTATTTTGTTAAATTGATTAATAATTTCGGTGACGCCTTGAATAATTGAATTAGCCAAACCGAGATTTTTTTCGCGGGCGATAATTTTAACACTCTTAAAGCCGTTAACTGTTTTTAAATAATTTCTGACCTTATCAACCTCGTCTTTAGCCGCGTCATTCTTTGGTCCATCAGAAAAAATAATTAAATCGCTCTCAGCGGCTAATTCATTTTTTGTCAGAGCGACGATAGTTTGTTTGGTATGCTCTAAGCGGTTATAAGTAAATAGCGCGATGGGAGCCAGAGACATAGATTTAAGAATTTTTTTTGAGAACCTTAATAATTCGGTCGCAAGTTCGGCCATCCCCGTAAGGGTTTTTAATTTTCGCCATTTGCTGGTATTTTTTAGAATTATTAAGTAAGCTCAGGGTTTCTTGCACTATTTTTTTGTAGTTAGCGCCGACTAATTTAGCCGTCCCGGCTTTTAAGCCTTCCGTCCGCTCCGTCACTTCTCGAGTGACAAGAATTGGTTTATTAAGAGACGGCGCTTCTTCTTGGATGCCGCCGGAGTCGGTAATAATTAAATAAGATTTTTTCATTAACCAGATGAGGTAGGGATACTCTAGGG
>JAVHRV010000144.1:0-1344 GCA_036171815.1 Patescibacteria group bacterium | reverse complement strand
TAAGGAAGATTTGAGCTTGCATTTAAAGGCGGGCGCCAAATATGTTGTTTTATCGGCGCCGGCGAAAAAGGGCGGGGTTAAAACGATTGTGCCGGGAGTTAATTTAGATAAAGTGACTAAGAACGATCATCTTCTATCCTGCGCGTCATGCACAACTAATTGCTTAGCGCCGGTGACAAAGATTGTTAAAGATGCGTTTGGGATTAAGAAGGCTCTAATGACGACTGTTCATTCTTATACCGCCGATCAGAATTTAGTTGACGGTCCGCATAAAGATTTAAGACGGGCGCGCGCGGCGGCGATAAATATTATTCCAACTACAACCGGAGCGGCAATTTCCACGACTGAAACAATTCCGTCTTTAAAAAATAAATTCGACGGTTTGGCGGTTCGCGTACCCACGCCGGTCGGTTCATTATGCGATACGGTTTATTTATTAAATAAGAAAACAAGCGTTGAAAAAGTTAATGCGGTTTTTGTTAAAATGGCGAAAGGAAAATTAAAGGGGATTGTCGAAGCTTCTAACGAAGAATTAGTTTCGAGCGATATTATCGGTAATTCGCATAGCGCGATTATCGATTTAAAAAATACTAGGATTGTCGACGGCGATTTATTGAAAGTGATTTCTTGGTATGACAATGAATGGGGCTATTCGAATCGCTTTGTTGAATTAGCCGATTATTTAAAGAAGTTTATTTAGAAAAAAATTAATTTACTAACCATTAATTATATGAGACTAGAAAATAAAGTAGCAATTGTAACGGGCGCGGCTTCGGGGATAGGCAAAGCGACGGCCGATTTATTTGTTTCCGAGGGGGCAAAAGTAGTTTATTCCGATATTTATGACACCCCAGTCGATTTACAAATAGACGAGAAAAAAGCGATTTATGTGAAATGCGACGTTTCAAAGCGGGGAGAGGTCGACGCTTTAGTTAAGACGGCTTTAGAGAAGTTCGGTTCCTTGGATATTATGGTTAATAATGCCGGCGTCGGAACAACCGGCAGCATATTAGACGCTACTGACGAAACTTGGAATAAGACCATCGGAGTTAATCTAAGCGGGACTTTTTATGGTTCCCAATTAGCGGCTCGGATTATGAAAGAAAAGGGAGTTAAAGGTTCAATCATTAATTTAAGTTCTATTTTAGGAACAGTCGGCCTGCCGGGAACGGTTTCTTATTGTGCTTCTAAGGGCGGCGTGGTGCAGTTAACGCGCGCTGCGGCTTTAGATTTAGCGCCGCTGGGAATTAGAGTTAATGCGATTGCGCCCGGTTTTATTGCTACGAACATGACTAAGGACATGTTGACCAATGAAGGGTTTAGTAAATTAGTAAAATCAAGTAC
>JAVHRV010000143.1:0-6598 GCA_036171815.1 Patescibacteria group bacterium | reverse complement strand
GATTATAGGGCACTGGCTTAGCCCAGCCGAAAACAAAGGGCATCTTAGAAAGCAGCATAACTAGAGGCAGGAAGAAAGACCCGAACCATTCGAGATGAGCTAAAGGATTAAGAGTCAAACGCCCCGCATCCGAGGCCGTATTATCGCCTAAACGATGAGCCATCCAACCATGCATATATTCATGAGCGACCGCCGACAGGACTAGAACAATAATTTGAAAAATCTGAGCGACAATTGTGATATCCATATATTATAATTATACTTCTTTATTCTAACACAACTTGATTCTTTTTTAAAATACTGTTAGGATAAAAACATTAAAAATAAAAAGATAATAAATATGGCAAAAAAATGTGATCTGTGCGGCCGCAGTGCAACGAAAGGAGCCAGCCGCTCTCATTCGAAAATTAAAACTCTCAAAAGACAGCATATCAACCTACAAAGCAGGATAATCGACGGAATGAAGGTCAAGCTCTGTACTTCTTGTCTTCGAACTATGGTTAAACCCAAACGAGTTAAGGCGAAACGAAAACCAGCCTTAAAAGCTGATGAAAAGAAAGCTCTGAAAGTAAAAAAGGCCGGCGCTAAAAATGCGGCTAAGAAAGTGGCCAAGAAAGCGACCAAAAAATAAGTAAATAAATTGTTAAATATAAAAACCATCTTTTATAAAGATGGTTTTTTGTTAAGGGGCACGGTTTTTCAATATATAAACCACTATAAATAAAATTACATAATATCCGGCGCCCCAATACCAATTAAACCAGGTGATGCTTATGGCCGCCCAACTCGGCGCGGCTAATATATTAGAAATAATAAAAATATATTTTAATAAAAAATAAGCCGGCGCAAAAAACAAAACAGCCGCCAGTGGTAAACAAGCCGACAAAAGCACCGCTATTATTAAAACCGATAGTAACAGCGGAAAAGTCCAAAGTACTAAAATATTGGCCAACGGAGCAATTAAAGAAAATTGTTTAAAATTAATTAAAGCAACTGGTAAAATTACTAATTGCGAAATTATGGTTAGACTAATCGTATCTAAAATATTTTTAAGCAATCTTTTAACTTTTCGCGCCCCCTTAATTTTTTTTAAAAAATGATTAGTCAAAGACTCGGCGAGTGGATAAATATAAATAATTCCTAAAAGCGCTAAAAAAGATAATTGAAAGCCGATATCATCACGTAGTAGTTTCGGATTAAAAATTAACATTACCGCGGCTGTCAGAACTAAAGCCCTAGTTAAAGAACTCAGCCGCTCATAATAAAGCGCCAAAAGAGCTAAAAACCCCATGATAGACGCTCGCAGCGCTGAGGCCGCCAGACCCGTCATCAGCGGATACAAAATTAAAAAACTAAAAATTAATTTTAAAGACTGGCGACGATTAAAACCAATAATTAATAAAAAGTTTAATAACAAAGCGCTTAAAATCGTAATATGCGATCCCGAAATCGCGATCATATGGCTAAGGCCGACGCGGGCAAAAATATTTAAATCTTCTCGATCGACTGTCCGCCGATAGCCTAATAAAAGCGCCTTAGCCAAACCAGCGGCTGGTTCGGGAAGACCCTGATTAATTAAGCTAGCAATACCCTGTTTAACATCTAAAAGGCGACGATAAACCACTAACGACCAGGCTAATTGGCCTTTAATCAATTCAATTTTTGGATAATACATCACCGAATATATATCGTAACGCGCTAAATAGCTTTCATAATCGAAACCGTGGGTAACGGGCGGCGCTTGCAACTGACCACTGATTTTTAAAAAATCGCCATAATCATAAGTCGGATAAAGTTTGACCGTCACGAGTACTTGACCGCTCACTTTTCCGGCCACGCAAATTGTTAAACGACGGCTTTTATAATCTAAATCCGCCTCCTCGCAAATACGACCGACGATAGTCGACAGGCGGCCATTATAATAAGCTAACTGTTTGTCGTTAATTTCGGGGCGATAGGCCTCCGGATAAAAACCACATAAAAAGATAACGATAATTATCGCTAAATTAAAAATTAAAAATATCTTAGCGACGGGAAAACGTCGATGAGGATGGGAAGATAAAAACACAAAAAACCATTAAATTAATAATGGCATTTTATAATAATATAAATTAAGAAAAGATAAAATTTATCAGTAAAAAAATTACTTCTTTAACGATCTTAAATACGCCTCCATAAATAATTCTAAATCGCCGTCTAAAACATTATCCACATTAGAGGTTTCATAGCTACTGCGATGATCTTTCACTAAACGATTACCATATAAAAAATAGGAACGGATCTGGCGGCCCCACTCCGCCTTAGTCAATTCACCCTTAAGTTTACGCTCCTGTGCCGCTTTTTCCGTCAAAGATAACTGATATAATTTAGTTTTTAATATTTTAAAAGCATTTTCTTTATTCTGATGTTGAGAGCGTTCGCTTTGACAAGCGACCGTTAGCCCGGTCGGAAGATGAACAATACGGACAGCCGAATCAGTCGTATTAACGCTCTGACCACCCGGACCGCTAGAGCGATAAACATCTATTCTAACATCCTCGTCTTTAATAGTAATCGCGGCATCGTCCTTAATTTCCGGAATAACTTCTACTAAAGCAAAGGAGGTTTGACGCAAACCATCGGCATTAAAAGGCGAATTACGTAGCAAACGATGGACGCCATTTTCGCTCTTTAAATAACCATAAGCCCAGGGTCCGGCAAGACGTAAAACAGCGCTTTTTAAACCAGCCTCATTACCATAATTACGATCAAGGCTCTCCACTCGCCAATTTTTTCGCTCGCCGAAACGAAGGTACATCCGCTCGAGCATCTGTGCCCAATCTTGAGCGTCGACGCCGCCTGTTCCCGCATGAATAGATAAAATCGCGTTATCATGATCATATGGCTCAGAAAAGAGCGACGTAAATTCTAACTCCGAGAATTTTTTAGCCAGCTCTTCATATTTCTTTTCCAGTTCTTCAGTCAAATCCCCACCGCCCTCTTTCTGCGCTAAAGCCGCTATTTCTTCCGCCTCCCGTATTTCTTTTTCTAGTCCTTCCCACTCCTTAATTTCCGAAGCTAATTCTTCAACTTTCTGACCAATTTTAACGGCCGCCGCTCGGTCTGACCAAAAATCAGGGTCAGCCATTTGCAAACGAAGCTCTTTTTCTTCGACCACTTTTCGATCGATATCTAAAAGAGATTTCGCCCGCAAAAAACGTTCCCGTAAATCTTCTAAATTAACTAATAAATTTTCCATATAATCTTATTATAACAAAAAAACGTCCTGTTGGGCAGGGCGTTTTTAAATAAATAGAGAGTATAAAATTAACGTTTACTCCATTGCGGCGCCTTACGTGCTTTACGCAAACCCGGCTTCTTTCTTTCCACCTGACGAGGATCACGAGTTAAGAAACCATTAACTTTAAGAGCGTCCTTAGTGGCCACATCAAAGGCTAGGAGAGTGCGACTAATCCCTAAGCGAACGGCGTCTATTTGACCCTGTTTGCCGCCTCCCTGCGCTAAAACTGAAAAATTGAAATCACGGTTATGACCGGTCACTTTCAGGGGCTGGGTAATTAAATTTAAACCTTCACCCGGAAAATATTCGCTAGCTCTTAGACCATTAATAATAATTATTCCTTTGCCGTTTTCATACAAACGAACTTTAGCCACCGCGCGTTTACGACGACCAACCGCTTTAATATATTTACCAGTAAATTCCGCTACTTCATTTTTGGCCCAATCTTTTTCTTCTTCAATCGGTTCAACGGACACTTCTGAGCTTAAAATATCTTTCGGCGCCTGAATTTTAGCGGCCTTGCCTTCTTTTGCTTTTCTGTCTGCCATATTTATTTAATAATTAATCTTTTAAGCATACCGACGCGCAGTCTATTATCCGGTAACATTTCCCGCACCGCCCGATATAAAACATCACCCGGATTATGGCTATAAACATCCGACATTTTTTTGCTTTTCAGGCCGCCGAGATAACCGGAGAAATGATGATACTGTTTCTGATTTATCTTTTTTCCGGTAAATTTTAATTGACCAATATTAGAAATTTCCACAATGTCGCCTAAATCTAGATGCGGTTGGAATTCTGGTTTAGTTTTGCCACGTAGCAAGCCGACGACTTGGGTAGCTAAACGACCAACCGTTTGACCGCTCGCATCAATCTTTTGTAATTTTCTTTCAATATTTTTCATATATAATTTAGACTAATTCAATTTGCACCATTTCCGCTCCATCCCCTTGGCGCACCCCTAATTTAACAGTCCGCGTATAGCCACCAGGACGACTCTTATAGCGGGTGCCTAAAACTTCAATCGCTTTTTTTACCGCATTTTTCTGGAGTAAAATCTTAATTAAACCCCGGCGCGCGTTCAAATCGCCGGCCTTAGAAGCAGTAATCGTCCTTTCTACTAAAGGACGGACCGCGGCCGCTTTGGCTTTAGTCGTCTTAACTTTTTCGTATAATAAAATACTAGAAGCTAAATTACGTAACATCAATTCGCGGGGTCCCTTTTTTCTATCCAAAATTTTATTTTTATTTCTGTGACGCATATCTTTTATCTTTCAATTACAAATTATTTTTTAGCTTTTTTCTTAGCTTCTTTTTTTTCTTTCTTTTCTTTTTTATCTTCCAGAGCCACTTCTTGATCGACGGCGCTGATTTCTTCTAAGTCAGCGGCGGCTACTTCCTCCTCAACCTCCAACGTTTCTTCGGCGTCTTCATCCTTTTTTAAAGATAGGAAAGAAGTATACTGATCAACCAAAATCTTAACCGCTTCGTTAAAAGCGTCGGCTGCACTAATCGTCCCATCAGTTTTGACTTTTAAAATTAATTTATCCCAGTTAGTCATTTTACCGACCCGCGTATTTTCTACGCTAATACTGACGACAATAACGGGCGAAAAAATCGAGTCAATTTCAATATAACCAATTTCTCTATTTTCCTTTTTTCCTCCATCGGCCATCCGATAACCCCGTCCCTCTTTAACCACAATCTCAATCTCTAAAGTACCACTTTCATCGGTAATATGAGCGATGACTAAATTAGGATTTTTAATCCCCACTAAAGAGTTTTTGGCGATGTCGCCGGCCGTGACCGTTTTTTTACCTTTAACTTTTAGTTCTAAACGGACTTCTTCTTCCGTAAACACTTTAAGACGTAATTGTTTTAAATTTAAAATAATTTCTAAAACATCCTCTTTAACATGCGGCAAAGCCATAAATTCGTGGCTCGCTCCTTTAACCTTAACGCCAATAACAGCCGCGCCAGGAAGCGATGATAATAAAACGCGGCGCAGAGAATTACCCAGCGTCATGCCGTATCCCGGGAAAAGTGGTTCGACACTGATTATCCCTTCATGGGGTTCAGAGCCGTCGTTAAATTAAATTTTTTTTGGTAGAGCAATGTTTTGCATAAATTTATTCGCCCACCAGGCCAAACCCAGCGGGAACGAATTACTTTATTTTGAGTAATACTCAATTATAATTTGCACATTTAAATTCTTAGGTAAATCCGAGTCTTGCGGCTCGTGGAGAACTTTAGCGCTCAAGTCACTAACATCAAAATTTAACCAGCTCGGTCGATCCGCTTTTTTTAACTTTTCGTCGGCCGTTTTAAAATATTTTTTAGTAACGCTATTCTTTTTAACCTTAATCACCTGTCCGGCTTTAACGCTGAAAGAAGGGATATCGGCTTTACGGCCGTTAACGGTAAAATGGCCATGATTAACTAACTGACGCGCTTGCGCTCGAGAACTAGCCCAACCCGCCCGATACACTACATTATCTAAACGCATTTCCAGGGCGCGCAAAAAATTCTTGCCAGCATCACCGGCTTTCTTAGAGGCTTTAACAAAAGTCAAACGGAATTGTTTCTCCAGTAAACCATAAAATTTCTTGGCTTTCTGTTTTTCCGCTAACTGCGTACCATAGTCGCTTAAACGGCGACGCGGCTTAGCCCCATGAAAACCCGGTATAGAATTACGTTTAACCATCGCGCATTTAGGCGTTAAACAACGATCCCCTTTTAAGAATAGTTTTTCGCCGGCCCGACGACACTGTTTACATGTACTATCGATATTTCTTCCCATATTTTAGTATTTATAATTTGAAAATAAGCTATTAGACGCGGCGTGGTTTTTTAGGACGGCAACCGTTATGAGGGACAGGCGTAGTATCTTTAATAGCTACGACATTCAGACCATTAGCGTTCAAAGCCCGAATAGCGGCTTCTCGGCCAGTCCCAACACCAGAGACAAAAACGCTGACTTCTTCTAAACCATATTCTTCTTTAGCTTTCTGACTAGCAATCTTAGTAATAATTTGGGCCGCATAAGGGGTCGCTTTTTTTGCTCCTTTAAAACCCGCTAAACCAGCGCTCGCCCAAGAAATTACATCCCCTACTGCATCAGTCAAAGTAATTATTGTATTATTATAAGTGGCTTGAATATACGCGCGGCCGACTTTAACAACTTTAGCCGTTTTTTTCTTTTTCTTTTTGACTAATTTTTTCTTCGCTCTCGCCGCTTTATTGTTTTCTAATTTTTGTTTTATTTCTTCAGGTAATTCTTCCACACTAGAATCAAAAGAAAAATCCGGACCCTCC
>JAVHRV010000142.1:0-1357 GCA_036171815.1 Patescibacteria group bacterium | reverse complement strand
GAGCGAAACAGTTATTCCAAGCGGAGCATGTTAATGTTCAGCCTTTATCCGGGTCACCGGCGAATGCCGCGGTCTATATGGCTTTTTTAAATCCGGGTGACAAGGTTTTAGGTTTACGGCTTGATCATGGTGGTCATCTCTCGCACGGCCATAGCGTTAATTTTTCTGGGCGCTTATATAATTTTGTTCAATATGGTGTTAGTCCAAAAACGGGAATGATTGATATGGAGGAAGTTCGAACCATCGCTTTACGCGAAAAACCAAAAATGATTGTAGCCGGTTTTAGCGCTTATTCAAGAGAAATTGAGTGGCAAAAATTTCAAGACATTGCGGATGAAATTGGCGCCTATACTTTTGCCGACATCGCTCATATCGCTGGCCTCATCGCGGCTAAACAATTAAACAATCCGGTACCGATTTTTGATGTAGTTTCAACGACGACCCATAAAACTTTACGAGGACCGCGGGGCGCGATTATAATGTGTAAGGAAAAATTTGCTAAGGCTGTTAATAGCGCCGTTTTTCCGGGGATGCAAGGCGGACCACATGATCATATTACAGCTGCTAAAGCCGTCGCTTTTGGAGAGGCCTTAAAACCGGAATTCGTCGAATATTCTAAACAGATTATTAGTAACGCGAAGGCGATGGCGGCGGAATTTCTTAAACTTGATTATAAAATAATTTCTGGCGGGACCGATAATCATTTAATGGTTTTAGATTTGAGTAATAAAAATTTAGTGGGCAAAGAAGCGGAAAAGATTTTAGAAAAAATTGGAATTTCTGTTTCTCGTTCGACGATTCCGAACGATTCTAACCCGCCGATGAATCCCTCGGGGATTAGACTGGGGACGCCGGCTGCCACGACACGGGGGATGAAGGAGGAAGAGATGAGATTGGTAGTTAAATTGATTGACCGAGCTTTTAAGAATAAAGATAAGGAAGCTGAACTTAGTAGTTTAAAGGATCAGGTTCAAAAAATGTGTGAGAAATTTATTATTCCGACTAAATGATTAATATTGATTAAGTCGTTAAATATGGTACAAAAAATAAATGGGACAGCGATTGCCGCCCGGATCAAGAGTAAAATTGTCAAAGAAATTTATAAGTTGAATGACTCAAGGCCCAGCTTAGCGATTATTTTAGTCGGTGAAAGAGAGGATTCTCGACTTTACGTTTCTTTAAAGGAAAGAGAAGGTAAGTTGGTAGGAATTGACACTCATTTATATAAATTAGAGGGTGATGAGTCAGAAGAGGACGTCTTGAAGATAATTGATTTTTTAAATAAAGATGAGTCAATCGACGGAATTTTAGTTCAGCTACCACTGCCAGAAAAATTTAATACTAATAAAATTATTGA
>JAVHRV010000141.1:0-6644 GCA_036171815.1 Patescibacteria group bacterium | reverse complement strand
AAACCAATTTCTTCATAACTAGCCAAAGTATACTGGGTTAAATCTATTTGATTAAGTTCTAAAATCGGGCGACCCCGTAAATTAAACTTATTTAAATCAGCTAAATCATGGATTAAAGTTTTTTGCCGTCCTTTAATATAATAAATCTCTGGGCGACTAGCCACTCTCACTAAGACTACTTCTGGCCACTTATTAAGTTCCGTTAAACTAATAATCTTAATATCCGACCATTTATTTCCATAACTTAAATAAGCCGTCGGGTTAAGATAAGCTCTTCGGGTATGAGTTTGATGATTTAAAAAATAAATAACCGGGCTATTTTTTAACTTAACTTGGCGAACAGTCGCGCTCAGGGCTAAGGCCGGATAATTAAAAAAGAATAAAGCCACTAAAAATAGCCAAACGAAAAAAATCACTAAAGATTTATTTTTATTTAAGATTAGCATAATAAACTCTAAAAAATCCGCTAATTAAATATTTGTTTATATTATAACATATTATCATAAGATAATAAATCATCAAACTAGCATTTTTTCGCTCTCTTTATTAAAATATTCATTGATTTTCCCTCCGCAAACTGATATATTAAAACCATAATTTAATTCTTCATGCTCAAACGCTTAAAACAAATCATTATTCTCGGCGGCGATTTAATCGGCTTTCACTTAGCTTTATTATTAACTATTCTTCTGCGCTACCCGCGTCTTGCTTGGGCCGAAGCCTGGACAAACCATTGGCCAAAATTTATTATTATCTTCGGTCTCTGGATTTTCGGCTTTTACATTAATAATCTCTACGACCTTAATCTTAAAACTAATAGCCGCCGCTTTTACCGTCTTAGTTTAAACGCCGCCGCCCTGAGTTCCTTCTTATCTCTAAGTTATTTCTATCTCAATAACCAAGCCGACATAACTCCTAAAACCAACCTCCTCCTGTTCATTCTAATTTTTTTAGTAATTTTTTTAGCCTGGCGCAGCTTGTACTCAAAAATCATGCCTTCGATAATTTCTAAAGAAAATTTAGCGATTATCGGCCGCGGCCATCTCACCGAAAAATTAATCCAAGAAATAGAGAAACATCCTGGCTGTAATTATCGCCCGATTCTAATCTTAGATAATTTAGATAAATTAGCGGCGCTAGCCGCCCTCATTAAATCTAAAAATATCCGAACCTTAGTCATTAGCGACGATTTCGACAATCAAGATTTAAAAGAAGTTCTCTTTAGTGGTCTGACTTATAATATTAACTTCTTTAATTACCCGGACTTTTATGAACTTATCACCGGGAAAATTCCGGTCGAAGCAATCGGTCCGAACTGGTTCCTGGAAAATATTAAAAATAATGAAAAAAAAGCTTATAATTTTAGCAAACGCTTCCTAGACCTCGTTTTAGCTCTCCTGGTCTTAATTATTTCTCTCCCTCTCTGGCCGCTTATCGCCTTAATGATAAAATTAAGCAGCCGCGGCCCAGTATTCTTCAGCCAATTAAGATCCGGGCAACACGGCACAACTTTTAAAATAATCAAATTCCGAACTATGCGCCGGGAAAATAATCAACAGGCGCCGACAGAAGAAAATGATAAGCGCATCACTTGGTTCGGCTCTTGGCTTCGAAAAACCCGCTTCGACGAAATACCCCAAGTTATCAATATCCTTAAAGGCGAAATGAGCTTCATCGGTCCGCGGCCGGAACGGCCAGAAATCGTCACGGAACTAGAAAGTCGCATTCCTTTCTACAAAACCCGCCTGCTGATCAAGCCCGGCCTAACTGGTTGGGACCAAATTTCTGGCGAATATCATTCCGCTTCTGCCGCCGACAGTTGGGAAAAATTACAATACGATTTATTTTATTTAAAACAACGCTCTCTCTATCTTGACCTCGCTATTACTCTAAAAACCTTAGCGACCATACTGAGCCGCGCTGGCCGCTAAGAATTTATGAAATTAAACTTTAATTTATGAAAAAAGCTCTTATTACCGGAATCACTGGCCAAGACGGATCATATTTAGCGGAATTACTATTAAGTAAAAATTATGAAGTCCACGGCATTATCCGGCGCGCCTCTACTTTTAATACCGAGCGGATAGACCATCTTTATAAAGATCCGCATTTGAGCGACGTCAAATTATTTTTACATTACGGCGATATCGCCGACAGCAGTAATATCAGCCGCCTAATAGAAAAAATTCAGCCGGACGAAATTTATCATCTGGCCGCCCAAAGCCATGTTCGGGTTAGTTTCGATTTACCAGAATATACCGGGGACACCACCGGGCTCGGGACAGTACGAATTTTAGATGCGATTAAAAACTCCGGCTTGAAAACTAAATTTTACCAAGCTTCTTCGAGCGAGATGTTTGGTCAAGTGGCGCCCGAAAATTTACCGATTACGGAAAATACTCCTTTCCAGCCCCGTTCTCCCTACGGTTGTGCTAAAGTTTACGCTTACTGGATTACTAAAAATTATCGGGAAAGTTATAATCTCTTCGCGGTTAACGGTATATTATTTAACCACGAATCACCGCGCCGCGGCGAAACTTTTGTGACTCGAAAAATTACTCGCGGGCTCGCTCGCCTTAAACTCGGTCAAGAAAAAACCCTATTTTTAGGCAACCTCGACGCCCGGCGCGACTGGGGCTACGCGCCGGATTATGTTGCCGGGATGTATCTTATGCTTCAGCAGGCCAAACCGGATGATTATATTTTAGCCAGCGCGGAAACCCATACGGTCAGAGAATTTGTTGAAGCGGCTGGTCAAGTTTTAGGCATGAATATAATTTGGCAAGGCCAAGGCTTAAACGAAAAAGGCATTGATAAAAATACTGGCCAGACTATTATTGAAATTGATCCAAAATATTTCCGGCCGGCCGAAGTCGATGTCTTACTCGGCGACCCGAGTAAAGCCAAAAACGCTTTAAACTGGGAAGCCCGGGTTAAGTTTGCCGAACTCGTTAAAATAATGACCGAAGCGGACTTACAAAAAGAAAGGGGCGAAAAAAAATAAAACCAAAAGATATGAAAAAAACCGCGAAAATATATGTCGCCGGACATAAGGGTTTAGTCGGTTCAGCGATTGTCCGGGCTTTAAAAAATAAAGGCTATGATAATTTAATTGTCCGCACCAAAACCGAACTTAATTTGCTTGATCAAGCGGCCGTCAATAAATTCTTTAAACGCCACCAACCCGACTATGTTTTTTTAGCGGCGGCGAAAGTCGGCGGCATCTTAGCTAATCAAACTTTCCCGGCGGAATTTATTTATGACAACTTAGCGATTGCGCTCAACGTCATCCATGCCGCTTATCAAAATAAAGTCAAAAAATTATTATTCTTAGGGTCGTCTTGTATTTATCCCCGCGACGCTAAACAGCCTATTAAGGAAGAATATCTCCTAACCGCGCCGCTAGAAAAAACTAATGAAGCTTACGCAATAGCCAAAATTGCCGGCTTAAAAATGTGCGAATTCTATAACCAGCAATATCATACCAATTATATTGCCGCCATGCCGACTAATCTTTACGGCCCGCACGATAATTTTAATCTTAATAATTCCCATGTCCTGCCGGCTCTGATCCACAAATTTCATCAAGCTAAAATAAACCATCAAGCGGCAGTCGTCCTCTGGGGTAATGGTCAACCGCGGCGAGACTTCCTTTATATTGACGACTTGGCAAGTGCTCTTATCTTCTTGCTAGATAAATATGACGGCCGGCGCGGACCAGTCAATATTGGTAGCGGGCGTGATTTAAGTATTAAAGACCTGGCCGAAAAAATAAAAAAACTAACTGGCTTCAGCGGAAAAATTACTTGGGATAAAACAAAACCCAATGGCACGCCTCGCAAACTACTAGCAATTAACCGTTTAAAAGCCCTCGGCTGGCGGCCACAAGTCTCGCTCACTCGCGGACTCCAAATGACTTATACCTGGTTTTTGAAAAATGAACAAAAAATAAAAAAATAAACATGTTCGAATATTTAAAACTAGAAAACTTAAAAACCAAAATTCTTCAGCCCGGCTTTAAGCGCTATTTTAAAAACACTAGCTGGATGTTTCTCGGACAATTTTTCAGCTTAGCGGTTTCTTTTTTTGTCGGCGCTTATATCGCCCGCTATTTAGGTCCGGAAAATTTCGGCGCCATGAGCTACGCGCTCAGTTTCGTCGCTCTATTTGGTTTCTTGGCCGGTTTCGGGGTAGAAAATATCCTCAATCGAGAATTAATAAAATTTCCGGAAAAAAGGGATGAACTACTCAGCGCCGGTTTCTGGCTAAAGCTAAGCGGCGGACTACTCGCCATTATTATTATTAATTTAGTTTCCTGGACTTTTAATCAAAATTATCTGATTCGGTTATTAATTTTTATTTTTTCCTTGACCCTCGTCGGACAAAGTTTCACGGTTATCAATATTTTTTTTCAATCCCAAGTCCTAGCGAAAAAGGCGGTCATCATCCAGTTAGTGGTCACCCTACTCTCGGCGATCCTTAAATTAGTCCTCATCGGTCTTAATCTGGGAGTAATCTGGCTCACTGCCGTTTATATTTTTGACAGTCTGACTTTAGCCCTCGGCTTATTATTTATTTATTATAAAAATTATAAAACTTTTTTTTATCGACAATTAAACAAAAGAGTCGCGAGTCTCCTCCTCCGCGATTCGTGGCCGATTATGCTAACGGCGATAGCAGTGACGACCTATTCAAAAATTGATCAAATTTTTATCAAACAACTTTTAGACACCACGGCCGTCGGCCTTTATTCTGTTTCCGCCCGACTGACTGAGGCCTGTTCTTTCGTCCCGAGCATCATCTGTGCCTCCCTATTTCCTTCGATTGTCAACGCCCGCGACAATCAAGCCAACTATCTGGCTCGCTTAAAAAAATTATTTTTACTGATCTTATTAATCGCTATTTTTACCGCCTTGGTTTTATTTGTCTTAGCAGAACCAATCATCCGACTACTTTTTGGCGCCGCCTACCTACTGTCCGTCGCTACTTTTAAAATTTATCTCTGGTCGATTATCCCCAGTTTTTTAATGATCGTGGCTAACTATTATTTAATCGCCGAAAACCTCACCCGACTCTACTTGTTTATAACCGTCCTAGGCGCCGGGCTCAATATTATCCTAAATATTCTTCTTATTCCCCATTATGGTATACTGGGAAGTGCTCTAGCCACTCTTATATCTTACAGCGCGGTGCCGCTATCACTTTTACTCTTTCCAGTTATTAGAGTAAAAATAAATCGATTTTAATCTAAATATGTCTAATATCCAATCAACCTGGCGATCTGTTTTAACGGCTCTTAGAACAATCCTAGCCGAATATAATCCCCATTATAAATTCAACTACACTAACTACTGGGAGAAACGCTATCACCAGGGCGGCAATTCCGGCTTAGGCTCTTATGGCGTCTTAAACGATTTTAAGACGGACATTATTAACAAATTTATCCAAGAAAACCGGGTCGAAACCCTTATCGACTTCGGCTGC
This sequence comes from Patescibacteria group bacterium, assembly GCA_036171815.1. Classification (GTDB taxonomy): domain Bacteria; phylum Patescibacteriota; class Patescibacteriia; order Patescibacteriales; family UBA12465; genus UBA12465. The sequence goes on along the minus strand of JAVHRV010000141.1, from coordinate 1,160 downwards.
GGCGACGGGCAACAGATTAAAAATATAAAAATAAAGAAGTACCTCGGTCTGGACATTGCGCCATCCTCGGTACAAATGTGCCAAAAACTATATTCAGATGACCAGAGTAAAAGTTTTATTCTCTACCATCCCCAAAGCTTTTTTAATAATTTTATCAAAGCTGATTTAGTAATTTGTCTAGACGTGCTCTATCATATTACTAGCGAAACCGATTTTAAAAAAACCCTGGCCGATATATTTTCTTGTGCTGATAACCTGGTTATTCTCTACACTAATACAAAAAATTTTAACTATCGCCGCGGTCGCCACATTGTCTACTGGGATACTTATCAATATTTAAAAGAATTTAAAAATTTTCTTATTTTAGAAACAATCGCCCAAAAATATCGTGACCAATCAGGCGCTGATTTTATAATTTTAAAAAAACTAACTAGTTCGACCAACTAATATGTCTGCTTACACTTCTCGTTTTTTCTTAATTGACGATGAAAAAAATAATAATTTCTTTTTCCCTCTTCATCCGACTTGGTGGAGCCGTTTTTATGAATATATCTGGGCGAGTAAATTTATAGAAAAAACCGATATTTCTTTGGACGCCGCTAGTGGTATTTGCCATCCCTTTAAGTTCTACTTAGCGGATCATGGCCAGGAGACTCACGCGCTCGATTACGATCCGCGGATCCTCGAAGAAGCGGCCATAAAAAAGGAAATATTCGAAGTCTTCGGCGCCGCCGGTCTGAATAAAATGACGCCGCAATATTTTCAAAAAATCGCCTACCGTCAAGCGAGTCTGACTAAAATGCCCTACGAAAATAAAAAATTTGATAAAATTTATTGTCTCTCCGTGCTCGAACATTTAAACGACTGGCCGAACAAATATCCCTATTTCAACAATCACCCCGGCTTTAATAAATTCATCCCCAGAAATATCGAACACTCTCTCTGGGAATTTAAGCGGGTTTTAAGGGATAATGGTTTGATTATCCTAACTTTTGATTATCCGACTATTAATCTCAGCTACTTTAAAAGAATTATTGAGCGCCTTGGGTTGACTTTTGCCGCGGCCGTTGATTTTACTCTCTCACCGCGCGCTCTCTATTCTCCGGATAAACAATTATATTGCTTCCGGGCTATCTTAAAAAAAATATGATGGATTTAAT
>JAVHRV010000140.1:0-1367 GCA_036171815.1 Patescibacteria group bacterium | reverse complement strand
ATAGAGAGCCGTTGTTTCACCTTCTAGAGTAAAATTAAGGGCGATAATTAATTCTTTAATATTTTCGTTTTTTATTTTTCTGACTAGTTTATCAATATTTAAATCGGCCGGTCCGACGCCGTTAATAGTATCGATTAAGCCGCCGAGTACAAAGTAGTGGCCGTTATATTGTTTAGTCGCTTCTAAGGACAAAATATTTTGAGTATTCTCCACGATACAGAGAGAATCGGCCTGACGAGTATCATCAGCGCAGATTGAGCAGGGAATAGTGGCGCTAATCATTAGACAGCTCGGACAGGTTTTTATTTTATCAAGTAGTTCGCTAATAGCCAGCGCTAAATTTTTTAATTTTTCAGGGTTTTGTCTGAGCAAATAAAAAACATAACGTTCCGCGGTTTTAGGACCGACGCTCGGTAGATCAGATAATTTTTCGATTAAATTTTGGATTGCTTCCGGGTAACGCATCTTAAAAAAGAAAAGTATTTTAAAGCTTAGCTGCTTAGTCCGGGAATACCGCCCATATCTTGTAATTTTTTAGCCATTAATCTCTGCGTGCGCTTTAAAGCTTCATTGAAACAGCTTTTTAGAGCTTCTTCTTGGGCCGCCTTATTTAAATTGTCGCTAAGATGTAATTCGACTATTTCCATATTACCATTAAGAACTAATTTCACGCCGTTTTTTTCTTCCGTCACGCTCTCTTGGGCGAGAGCGCTCTGCATGACTTTAGCCTGGCTGCGTAAATCTTTGAATTGTTTTAATTTATTAAACATATTATTTAGTTGGTTTAGATTATTTAGATTATTAAGCGATTAGTGATTAATTATTTTTTATAAATATTTAGATTTTTAAATATTTGTTTTAAAATTTATACTTTAGAATTCGGTGGCCATAGTTTCCGGCGCATTTTTAGAAAAGCTTTTGAAGCTGACTGTATTTTCGTCGAAAAATAGGTCGACTTTACCGGTCGGGCCATTGCGATGTTTAGCGATATGAATTTCCGCTTTATGGCGTTCGTCAAGGGGAAGATCATTAACATTATAACCGCGGTCGGCCGCTTTGCGGTAAATAAACATCACAATATCGGCGTCTTGCTCGATAGAGCCAGAGTCACGTAAATGAGAAAGTTTCGGAATCGCGGGATGAGTTAACTCCACGGCGCGCGATAATTGGGCGAGCGCTAAAATCGGAATATTAAGTTCGCGGGCAATAGATTTTAGACCGCGACTAATTTCGGCAATTTCTTGGACGCGGTTATCGCCATATTTCCCTCGGCCTTCCATTAATTGTAAATAATCAATCACGATTAAACCCAGACCTTTTTCCATTTGCAGGCGGCGGGCTTTGGCTCTTATTTCCATAATTGATAG
>JAVHRV010000139.1:0-6686 GCA_036171815.1 Patescibacteria group bacterium | reverse complement strand
TAAATCATATGGTCGATGATAAGATCCACCAGCGCTCTATTGGTCCTTACTCTTTAATTACGCAGCAGCCTTTAGGTGGTAAAGCCCAGTTCGGCGGCCAGCGATTTGGAGAGATGGAAGTTTGGGCTTTGGAGGGTTATGGCGCGGCGCATACTTTGCAAGAAATGTTAACGATTAAATCCGATGACGTCCCTGGTCGCAGTAAGGCTTATGAAGCGATTATTAAAGGCGAGGAAATTGAAAAATTAAATGTACCGGAATCTTTCAATGTTTTAATTAGAGAATTAAAAGGCCTTGGTCTTAACGTTGAGCTTTTAGACGGTCGCGGCGGCAGTCCGGCCTCCGAAGTTCTAACGGAGATAGACGAAGTGGTTCAGAAAGAAGAAAAATTGATCTCTGACCAACCGGAGATAGTGGTTAGTTTAGAGGAAAATGTTTCTGAGGGAGAAACTGATAAGTAAAAATAATCGGCCGAACGATTAATAAGAGCGGCCACGTAATTTGCTATTAAATTTTTATAATTTTTAACTTATAGCGTATGTTAAATCCGATCAAAACTAGCGACTTCGCGGCGATCCGTTTAAAGCTGGCCAGTCCGGACGAGATTTTAGCCTGGTCGCATGGTGAGATAACTAGACCGGAAACCATTAATTATCGCACTCAGAAACCGGAAAAGGATGGTTTATTTTGCGAAAAGATTTTTGGTCCGACCAAAGATTGGGAGTGCGCCTGCGGCAAATATAAAAAAATTCGTTACAAGGGAATTGTTTGCGATAAATGTGGAGTCGAGGTGACTCGCAGTATTGTCCGCCGTGAACGTTTAGGTCATATTAGCTTGCAAGTGCCGGTTTCTCATATTTGGTTTTTACGCGGCTTGTCCTCTAAAATCGGCCTGCTGCTTAATTTAGGTATCCAGTCTTTAGAGAAAGTTATTTATTATGCTAGTTTTATCGTAACGGAAGTTGATGAAAATTTAAAACAGGCCACGATTGAGCAAGTAAAAGCGGAATATAAATCCAAGCTGAAGGGGATCGATAATGATTATAATAATCAGTTCAAAAAAGTTAAAGAAACTAATCAGGGCGTTTCCGAAAATAGCCCGGAGATGAAAGAAATTGTTAAGGCTAAGGCGGATCGTTTAGCGCGCCTTGAAGAAGATTTTGGCCAGGTGCAAAGGGAGCTGAAGGAATTAAAACCGCTGCTAATTTTATCGGAACAGCAATACCAGGACTTAAGTCGAAAATTTGGTCATATTTTTGAGGCGGCGATTGGGGCAACCGCTATTCGTCATCTTTTAGAAAAGATTGATTTGGAAAAAAGTATTAAGCATATCGAAGAAAAATTAGACAGCGCCATCGACTCTAAGAAGGAAAAATTAATTAAACGTTTAAAATTATTAAAGAGTTTTAGAAATAATAATATCCGTCCGGAATGGATGATCATGACGGTCATGCCGGTAGTGCCGCCGGATTTGCGTCCGATGGTCGCTTTAGACGGTGGTCGTTTTGCGGCTTCGGATTTGAATGATTTATATCGGCGGATTATTAATCGTAATAACCGGTTGAAACAGCTGATCGATTTAAATGCGCCGGAAGTTATCTGTCGTAATGAAAAAAGAATGTTGCAGGAGGCCGTTGATGCTTTAATTGATAACAGCGCTCGTCATACTAAGACGGTGACGGCTTCGACCGGCCAGAAGCGTCAGCTTAAATCTTTAGCCGATACTTTAAAGGGTAAACAAGGTCGTTTTCGTCAAAACTTATTAGGTAAACGTGTCGATTATTCTGGTCGCAGCGTTATTGTGGTTAATCCTCGTTTAAATCTCGATCAGTGCGGTTTACCCAAGACGATGGCTTTAGAATTATTTAAGCCTTTTGTTATTTCTCAGTTAATTAAGCGAGAAATCGTGCATAATGTTCGGAGTGCCTCTCGTTATATGGAGGCGGGTCATGACGAAGTTTGGGATATTTTGGAAGAAATAATTCAAGGCGCTTTTGTTTTATTAAATCGGGCGCCGACTTTACATCGTTTAGGCATCCAGGCTTTTCGGCCGATTTTAATTGAAGGTAAAGCTATCCAGATTCATCCTTTAGTTTGTACGGCTTTTAACGCCGATTTCGACGGTGACCAAATGGCTGTTCACGTTCCTTTAACTAAAGAGGCGAAACATGAAGCTGAAACTTTAATGCTCTCTTCCCATAATCTTCTTAAACCGGCCACGGGCGATCCAATTGTCGCCCCCGCTCAGGATATTGTTTGGGGGACTTATTATATTACTTTAGTCGAGGCAGATTATAATATTAAGAAAGATGAGGAGTTACATTTTTTCTATAATATTGATGAAGCGCTTTTGGCTTATGAGACGGGCGGAATCGCTTTACACGAAGCGATCCGGGTTAGGTATGACGGCGCAATGCTTAAAACTACGGTTGGTCGTTTGATTTTTAATTCTTTGCTGCCGGAGAAACTGCGTTATTTAAATGATGTCGTCGGTAAAGGAAAATTAAAAGATTTAATTAGAGATTGTTTACGGATTTACGGTGAAGAAGAAACAGTTAAGTTTATTGATAGTTTAAAGAACCGAAGTTTCGCTTTTATTACTAAATCCGGATTATCTTGGGGCTTCGGTGATCTGCCTGATTTACCAGAAAAAGACCATTTAATCCAAGCCGCTAACGAGAAAGTTGATCTTATTCAAGAACAATATGAAGAGGGCTTATTAACTGATAGTGAGCGCTACTCGAAAGTAATTGAAGAATGGACTAGTACGAAAGATAAAATCGCTGATATTTGTAAAAAAGGCTTAGCCAATATTTTACCGGTTTACTCGATGATTGATTCAGGAGCGCGTGGTTCTTGGGCTCAGCCCGTTCAGATTTTAGGCATGAAGGGTTTAGTCACTTCGCCCTCCGGCGCTATTTTCGAGTTGCCGGTCAAAGGAAATTTTAAAGAAGGTTTCGGCGTGCTAGAATATTTCATCTCTACCCACGGCGTCCGTAAAGGTTTATCGGATACGGCTTTAAGAACCGCTAACGCCGGCTATTTAACGCGTCGTTTAGTCGATGTTTCTCAAGATGTTATCGTTTCTGAAGAAGATTGTGGCGATACGGTTGGTTTAGATTTGAATAAAACGGAAGTGGAAAAGAGTGGCGAGGATTTCTTTAAACGTTTGACGGGCCGTTATTTAGCCAAGGATTTGCTTAATGCGAAAGGAAAAGTAATTTTAGCCGTGGGCGAATTATTAGATGAGGAACGCATTAAATTATTAAAGACTCAAGAAATTACCGATATCTGCGTGCGGTCAGTTTTAAGATGTCGTATGCATAAAGGAATTTGTGCTAAATGTTATGGCTGGGATTTGGCTTATAACAAGGAAGTTAAAATTGGTTCAACGGTCGGGATTATTGCCGCTCAATCAATCGGCGAACCAGGTACGCAGCTGACGATGAGAACTTTCCATACGGGTGGCGTCGCCGGTCAAGACGATATTACTCAAGGTTTGCCGCGGGTGGAAGAAATATTTGAGGCGCGCAGCCCGAAGAAAAAAGCGTTGATTTCTGATGTGGCCGGCCGGATTAAGATTGAGTTTGCTCAGAGAATAATTAAGGATAAGGACGGTCGAGAAATTTCCGTGGATAATCCTCAAACTAAGATTCTCCGGATTTATTATCGCGGTGAAGATCATGATAAATATTATTTTTCGGAAAAACTTAATGAATTAAAACTGGCGGGTGGTTTGACGGCGAAAGATACTAAAAAATTAGAAATTAAGGTTTTAGTTAAAAACGGGGCAATCGTTACTAAGAATTCCGAGTTGTTTAAAGTGGGTAGCGAAGTGGTCTTAGCTAAAGTCGGTGGCCGGGTGGCGATTAGTGATAAATATGTGAGCGTTGCCAAGGAAGTCGACAAGGCTAAAGAATATCCGATTTTAAAAGGCACAATGATAATGGTCAAAGACGGTGAGACGATTGAACGCGGCACGCAACTAACCGAAGGGAGTTTAGATTTGCGCGAACTTTATAAATTAAAAGGCCGTTTAGAAACTCAGAAATATATCATTAAAGAAATTCAATATGTTTATTCTTCTCAAGGGCAGCCTTTAAATGATAAGCATGTCGAAATAATTGCTCGTCAGATGTTTTCGCGTTATTTAGTTAAAGAAGCGGGGGAGACTATTCTGTTACCTGGCGAAACTATTGAGGAAGAAGTTCTCGAGCAGGCTAATAAGGGTCTCAAGAAACCGGCTTTAGCCGAACGTCTATTACTTGGGATTACTAAGGCCTCTTTGACGACGGATAGCTTTTTATCGGCCGCTTCTTTCCAAGAAACTTCCCGAGTTTTAATTGATGCTGCCGTTAACGGTAAAATAGATTATCTAGAAGGCTTAAAGGAAAATGTTATTATTGGTTGTTTGATTCCGGCCGGTACCGGATATAAGGGTAAACAGAAACGTTTAGACTACGGAAAATAGATAAATTCGATATTAAGTTTAAAAAAGAAGCTTCGACGGCGAAGCTTCTTTTTTAATTAGGGCTTTTTTTATTGCTAAAAATAAAGTAAAATATAGTTAATAGTTATGTTTTATCCTAAATTAAAAAAATGGCTATTTTTACGGCCATGGCGGTTATTCGCCGGCCTTATTTTAGTGTTGCTTATTATCATTTTTGGTTGTTTTGTTTATTTTTTTGGTTCAGGGGGTCAAGTTACCTACACGCGCCATTATCCTTGGAGTTTAAATTTAATCGGTCGAGCGATGATTAGTGATTTTACGCCGGCCGACAATATTTCTTCTCCATCTTTTTGGTCGAATCTAAAAATAACCGCCGAGCCGCTGTCTTTTACTGTTAAGGCTCCGAAAGAATTCCGACGGGCTGTAGTTAAGGTTAAGTATAGCGATCATTTATCGGCTAATTTGCCGATAATGAAATTAGGTATTTTACGTCGGGATTTATCGGATTTCTACGATTTTAAAGAGTTACAAAATAATTTAGTTGATCGTTTACGTTTCGATTGGAATCGTTTGGAAGATAGTGAGAGGCGCTTGGTCCTACAGTCCGAGAAGAATTATTCTTCTCTAGATGTTTTTAATCGGGATTTGTCGGCTGGTACTTTAGTGGCCTGTTCTCAGCAGTCCGCGGCTTGTTTAGCCACGGTTAACTATTCGTTAACGATTAATTATCGTCTGCCCGATTATTTTTCTTTTTCACCGATCAGCATTAAGCAGTCGCTACGCGGTAGTCATCAATTTTATGTTTATTTAAAAAATGAAGCTTGGCGCTTATTTTTTAATTTTAGTCTTTTAGCGGGCGATAATTATTCTAATCCGGGGCGGTCAGATATTATTGTTAGCTTAACGGACGGCGATAAGATTATCGCGGCCGCTAAGATTTCTAAAGAATCTTGGCGCGCGGCGGCGGCCTCTAATCAGTCGCTTGTTTTAAAAGGAGCGGGTTTATCTCCCGGCGCCTATCGAGTAAAAATTGAAGCGGATGACGGAGTGATTATTAAAGAGATTCAAAGCTCATCGCCTAAATTGTCGTTTATTAATCAGCTTAATTTAGTGGGAGCTAGTAGCACTCTATTATTTACTGATGTTCCAGATTTTTTAGGGCAAGCTCGGGATAAGCCGGCGGCCGAGATTGAGTTTAATGGTCAGAAAACTAGTTTAATGGAAAATTATCAACGGATAAAGTTAGACGTTCGTTCGGGTATTAAAGCCTTGAAATTACAGGGTAGTGCCTTATTAGCCGGGCGGGGAAGTTGGTCTTTTACGCCAGAGAGCTTTTTTAATCCCGTCGTCCCGGAACTATATTCGTCAGAACAAATTAATGATATTAAATATATTATCGCTGATTACCAATCGCCTTTAGGCGATCGGGACTTAAAAACGGCTCAAGTCGAATTTAATTTAGACGCCGCTCGTTATGAAAATAATCGTTATCACTTTTTATTAGCTATTCCCGGCTTGACTGGTCAAAATCCTGATGATTATTTAGAAATTAAAGAGGTAACAGTAATTTTTTCTAATTAAAATCGTAAAATTTATTTTTTAAATTAAAATATTTATGTCTAATAAGTATCTGCCACATTTTTTCAATCCACGCGCTGTCGCCGTTATTGGCGCTTCCAGCAATCCCGAAAAATTAGGGAGGCAGATTTTAGATAATTTAATATCGGGAGGATTTTCGGGAGCGATTTATCCTATTAATCTTCAAGAAAAAAAAGTGGCGGGCCTGAAAGCTTATTCGGACTTAACATTACTGCCAGTAAAAGACCAGGTCGCTCTTTTAGTAGTTATTGTTATCCCTCGGGATTTTGTTTTAGCGGAACTAAAAAAATGTGTGGCTTGGGGAGTTAAAAATATTATTATTATTAGCGCCGGTTTTAAAGAGGCGGACGAAGAGGGCCGAAAGTTAGAGATCGCTATTCAAGAACTAGCGAAAATAAATAAACTTAATATCTTGGGGCCGAATTGTTTAGGTTTGATTAATACTTGGCATAAGTTAAATGCGACTTTTGCGGCGGCCGATAAAGAAACGGGTAACACGGCGCTTTTATCGCAGTCGGGCGCGATTGGTTCCGCCGCTTTAGATTGGCTAAAGATAAAAGATTTTAATTTTGGTTATTTTATCAGTCTTGGCAATAAAGCGGTTTTGGACGAGAATCAGATTTTAGAATATTTAGCT
>JAVHRV010000138.1:0-6692 GCA_036171815.1 Patescibacteria group bacterium | reverse complement strand
GCCGCAAAATATTTTTCTTCCTGCTCAGTAAAATAATTATAAATCTTCATTAGATCATTATTATACTGATTGTGATAACGAGCGCCCATTTCTCGAAAAATCATAGTCGTGCCGGGTTTAACGGTCTTAATCCGATTGTTGGCATTATATAAATTAACCGCCGCTAAATTAGTGAGCGTATGCAGACGAGCAAAAAGTTTGGCGGCCGCCGTCACAATTTCCGCAACCGCGACGACGTCTTTATTTTTAATATAATATAATAAATTTTCCCCTCTTAAACCCCGATAAAACGTCCCTCGAAATTCCGGAGAATAAAACAGCGGATCAGGTAAATCAATAAACTCATTAGGAAAATCGGCCGCCCATAAAGCTTTTAAGGCTAAGTAGATATTATCCCGCGACTCGTCGCTATGCGCCGAACAAACAATCGGAATTTTAACTTCTTCCCCGGTCGCTTTGAGGAAATAAGTATTAAATCTAATCACCACGTGATAAGTCGTTTCCCAAATTAATTTTTTATAAGGTTTAATTTCTACTCGACTAAGGGCAGTAAAAGCCGAATAATGCGGTAAAACTTCCCGCCTAAATAAATCCGCCACAAAGCTCTCATCAAATAATTGTAAAATCTTGTTCATATTTTTTAGGGTCAACTAACGCCCTCAGTTAAACAATTTTCTGCCAATGTTTTTGCCAATGTTCCTCCCAAATAAGCTTTTTAACCTGCAAATAATATTTTTCCGCCACTAATTTCGACCGCTTAGTTTTAGGATCAGAAAAAGAACGCACGGAACGAATTAAATCTTCTAGTCCGCGCTCGATTTCATCAGGGCTCCAAGCGTAGGGGCCGTAAATTTTAGAAAAATCGCGGGCGCTCGCCCACCAGAAAGTACAACTGGCCAAACCGCGGACTAAATGCCACCGGTACCAATGAAAATTCTTATCGGCTTTAAATTTAGTTTCTAAGGACAGAGAAAAATTAGCTAATTTCCAAAGCGCGGTTTGTATTTTATTACGCTTATCAAACCACAGCGCGTAGGGTCGCCGACTTTTCAAATCCGCCCCGGTCGACTCCCAAGAAGAGGGGGTTAAATTTATTTTTTCGGACTTCTGCTGACTCATTTTTTTTAAAAAAGCCGAGATAGTCGTCGTTGACAATGTTTTTAATTTTACAATTTTTTCTAACTCCGCTGTCGGATCTTCATGACGTAAACCATAAAGCTCCGCATCAGTCGCCGTCACAAAAACATCGGAAATAATTTGATCTTTTTTATCCGAGGAAGAAGAAACTAATTTAGCGACACTCAACTTCTTAAACAACGGCCAAAGTTTATCGGGCGGATAAGCGCTCGATAATTCTCGACTCCTAAAAATAACTCTCAAACCGCTCAACGCGTCGCTATAAGACTTTAAAGCTTCCGGTTTTTTATAACCTAAACCACTAAACGCTAGCTCATCTAAAATAAGCCAACGATAGCCTAAACGTTTGACGATTTGAGCGACAAGCGGCGAGTAGGCCATCTCCGGCAAAAAAAATCCCGTCGACCGAAAACTTTTACCAAAATGATGACGTAAAATTTTCTCATTAATTCTAATTTGACGAATAATTTCCGCCGTCGGTAGAAGAGGCAAAAAGCCGTGATAAGCGGCCGAACCAGTTAATTCCAGCTGCCCTTTCTTAACGAGAAACTTAAGACGATCTAAAAAAGCTGTCTCTTTTTCTGCCTCTAACCGCTCCAACAGGCAACCGCTGATATTAACCGTCATCTGTAAATCGGGATGTTCTTCCAGTAAACGAAGCAAACGCCAATAACTTTTATCGAGCGCTTTCCTAATATTATAAAATTCGGCATTAGCCGGCTGATAAAAATGTAAAAAATTTAACCACAACATATATAAATAATAAGCGATAAATTAACTAACCAACCCTTTCACCTTACGATATAATTCTAAATATTTTTTAGCCGGTATTTCCCAGCCGTTAGACTGCCTCATCGCCCGCTTAATTAAAGCGAACCAAACAGTTTTATGTTGATAATTTTCTAGCGCCCGCACAATCGCCGCGTACAAATCAAATTCATCTTCATTTTTAAACGTAAAGCCATTACCCTTTTTAAGCGCCGGCGAAAAATTATCAACCGTATCATACAAACCGCCAATTTCCCGAACAATCGGAATACAGCCATAACGCATAGCAATTAACTGATTTATTCCACAGGGCTCATGGTTAGAAGGTAATAAGAAAAAATCCGCTCCCGCATAAACTAGAGTTTCATATTTCCGAATAGCGATTTGCGACGGAATAACCACAATTTTTTCCGGATACTTACGAGCGATTTTTTGTAACTCTTGCAAATAGTGACGGTCACCTTCGCCGACAATAATAAATTGCGCCTCCATCTTAACTAGGCGCGGCAGTGCTTTAATCAATAATTCAAAACCTTTCTGAAAAGTTACTCGCGAAGTCGTACAAAAAATCGGAATGTTTTTATCAATCGGTAAATGAAAAGTCTTCTGCAGATAAACTTTATTTTCTGCTTTAAGCTTAGGTTGTTTATAAGAATAGTGGCGATAAATCGTTTCATCTTTCTCCGGATTATAGGCATTATAATCAATCCCGTTGATTATTCCCAGTAGCCGATCACGGCGATTTTTTAAAATACAGTGTAAATCCTGACCAAATTTCTTAGTGAGGATCTCCTTTTGATATTGTTCACTAACCGTATTAATATAGTCGGCGGATAAAATCGCCCGTTTCGCAAAATTGATATACTCTAAACGCGGATCACTTAAATGAGGAATTCGGCTGCGACCATAATCTTTATTCTCTGGAGCTATTTCCCACCAATTATGGCCCAACTGAAAAATCAGGTTATGAATAGTAAAAATCGTCTTAGCCTGTTTCAGGGTCTTGGAATAGCGAAAATCAGTTTTTAAATAATAAGGGATTAGGCCGGTCTGCCAGTCATGGCAATGAATAATGTCGGCGGAAAACTTTAACAAAGACAATAATTTTAAAGCGGCCACATTAAATACTAAAAACCGAGCGTTTTCACGCCGCGAGCCGTAAAGACGACTATGTTTAGAAAAAAATTGCTTGCATTCGACGAAATAAATCGGCAAACCGTCCATTAAATAGCCCCGCCAATAATTAACCCGGATAGTTTCTTCCGAATTAAGCCGTAAATTAACATTAGCAAAAATCAATTTTAATTTATTTTTTGGCTTATCAATTAGCCGGCCGTACAGAGGAGTAATTATTATGACTTCTTGTTTTAAACGACTAAGGGCCTTAGGTAAACTCCGCGCCACATCGCCTAAACCGCCCGTTTTAGAAAAAGGAGCAACCTCCGCCGCGATTTGAACAATTTTTAATTTTTTAGGCATAATTTAGAACTAGAAGCACAAATTGCCAAAGCTAAAGCATCGGCCGCGTCATCGGGCTGCGGCAATTCTTTTAAATTTAAAATAAGCTTCACCATCTTCTGCACCTGTTTTTTCGAAGCCTGGCCGTAGGCCGTCACGGCTTGCTTCACTTGCGAGGGGGTAAATTCGATTATCTTTAAACGGTTCTGCCGCAGAGTTAATAAAGAAACGCCGCGCGCCTGACCGACAATGAGCGCCGTCCGCACATTTTTATTAAAAAAAAGCTGTTCAACGGCGGCGAGTTCCGGCCGATATTTTTTAATAATCTGATCGAGTTCCTGATGAAGTATTTCTAGACGAACCACTAAATCATCGCTCACCTTAGTCTTAATTGAACCATAAGCTAAACAGCAAAAATGTCCGCCCGCGGCTTTAATCAAGCCATAGCCAGTATCCGCGATTCCCGGGTCGAGACCTAAAATTATTTTTTCCATATATTGCCTGACCCTTAGGCTAAATTAGAATAGTATTCACTCACGTCCTCATTACTCTCCATCTCTTCAAAAAATTTATCCATTTTTTCCTGTTCGGTCGTCTTTAGTTCTATTTTTTCCTTAGCGACATACTCGATTTCCGCGCTAGCAATTTTTAAATTTCTGGCTTCTAAATATTCGCGGACTGGCTGTAAATCTTTAATCTCCGTGTAGACCGTTATTCCTTCCTCTTCCTTAACGAAATCTTGGCCACCGCGATCAATTAATTCTAATTCTAAATCATCAAGATTAATTTTTTTCTCCCGCAGAGAATCATCGGCTACTCGGATAACGCCTAACTGTCGAAAATTCCAAAGGACAGCCGCAAAAGCCCCTCCATTTTTAGTAAAAGAATGGCGCACCGTCGAACCGCTCCGATTCTTATTATCGGTGACGCACTTAACAATGACCTGCACTCCCGGCGGGATGATTCCTTCGTAATATAATTCCTCCATTTGCGCACCGGCTAATTCGCCCGTTCCCTTCTTAATCGCCCGCTCGATATTATCCTTAGGCATACTAACATCGCGCGCTCGATCAACCGCTGCCCGCAGAGACGGATTAGTATTCGGGTCGCCGCCTTTTTTAGCCGCAATCGTAATAACATTGGCAAACTTAGTAAAAATTGCCCCCCGTTTAGCATCGACTAACTCTTTCTGACGATGAGTGGTCGCCCATTTAGAATGTCCGGACATAAAATTTAATTTAATATTTTCAAATCTGGCTAGTTACAAATTATACCCCCATCATAGGCTAAATTGAAATAAAAATCAAGATAGATTATAATAAAAATAGGCGAAAAATAAAGTAAAAACGCCAAAAAAATATTCTATGAAAACTCTAAAATTAGCCAATCTCGACGAAAGCGTCCTAGCGGCCTTAGATTTCTTTAGCCTTAATCGGCCGCCCCGTTTAAATTTAAAAACATTTTCTTTCCCAGTTATTGTCGGCAGCGGTAATGCCTATAATACCGGCCTACTAATTTTTAGTGACCGTCCGGCCATAATCGCTAATGAAAGTAATTTTAAAAATATTCTAAAAGGCTATCAACCGCTAATAAAAAATAAAAATCTTACTCAAGCGATAATTATTTCGGCTTCGGGCGAAAAAGATTCAATTTGGGAAATAAAATTAGCAAAGAAAAGCGGTCTAAAAACTACGCTTTTAACCTGTAGCTCTAATTCCCACGCCGCTAAAATTGCTGACAAAGTATTAACCTATCAAAAATTACCTGAGCCTTATACTTATAATACTTCGACCTATTTGGGAATGATTCTCGGCGCCAGCGGAGAGAAAGCTCAAGAAATAAAAAAATTTATTAAATCCTTAAAGCTACCAAAAAATTTCCAAAACTATTCCGCTTATTCTTTTATCTTGCCGGACAAATTCGGCCAAGTCGCCCCGATGTTAGAAATAAAGAGGAATGAGTTATTCGGACCGTACTTATCACTTCGCGCTTTTAGTTTCGGCGAAGCGCGCCATGCCAAATTTGTGAATAACTGGGATAAGGAATTAATAATCAGCTTCGGAGAAAACAAATATTTCGGAGCTCGGAAAAATCGCTGGAAGATTAAATTGCCGAAAAAAAACGGACCAGCACTAATTATGGCGCTGAGCTATTATTTAATTGGTAAAATCCAAGAATCTAAAACACCTTATTTCAAAAAAAATATTAAAAAATTCTGCCAAGAGGGACCGAAGGCCTATGACCGTAAACAATCATTCCCAATTATCGTTCAATAATCTCAGAAAATATTTGTCCTAGCGACCAACTAAAATTTAATCTAAATTTAAAGAAAAAGCTCAACTGTGGTTGAGCTTTTTTGTTTGTTCCGGTCAGAAGGATTAAAACTGATCGGACTTTCTTTTGTCAGGAATTCTGTTATTTAAGATAGAATTCAATCTCAATCTTCTCTCCTTTTTTTAAATGTTGCCGAACCACCGAATTTAAGGAAACGCGATCCTGAAATTCCGTAAATCTTCTCCCATGGTATTCTCTGGTAGAAAAGTTCAAAAGCTGAGATTGGACCCTCGACGATATATCTGAACAACCCGAGTCTGTAACCGCGATAGATTCAAAATATCCTTTCCCATCGTCCGAATAAATTCGAACTTCCTTTATTTTATAGCAGGGCACAGAAAATTGTGACATCTGAGCGGATATTATTCCAGCATCCTTAAAGATCATCTTGACCAGACAATCTTTTTCAATATCAGCTGAATCGCCGCTATCTTCAACGAATCTAGCTTGGGCTGATACGATAAGAGAAAAAATTCCGACAAAAACTACTATTAAAATACGCTTGCACATGATTGACTCCTTTTGTTTTTGAAAAAAAACTATTAATTAGCTTAATGGTTAATTATGGTATATTAATAACCCAACGTCAATATTTACAAAACAATCAAAAAAATACCTATAATTAATATGAGGTATTTCTATTTAATATTAGCTATTTATTTCCCATTACTCTATTCCCCTGTTTCTTAACGGCCTCAATGGCCGCTTCCAATTTCTTTTGGTCAGCTAAATAATAATGTTTTATCGGCCGGAGCTTAGAATCTAATTCGTAAACTAAGGGAATACCCGTCGGAATATTTAAGTTGACTATCGCCTGTTTAGGAACCTTGTCTAAATACTTAATTAAAGCTCTTAAACTATTGCCGCTCGCCGCAATTATTATTTTTTTACCTTTTTTTATCTCGGGCACGACCTTCTCTCGCCAAAACGGAATAACTCGGGCGACCACGTCTTTTAAACTTTCCGTTTCGGGAACGGGGATATTTTGATAACGC
>JAVHRV010000137.1:0-1401 GCA_036171815.1 Patescibacteria group bacterium | reverse complement strand
AACCATATTATTATTATACAGCGGATGTCTCACAAAAACAAACTTTAAATAAACTCATACTAACGCCTCGATAATTACTATAATAGCACAAATAAAAAATTAATCAAGGCTAATATTAAATAAAATATTCTAAAATCCGGCTAAAATCCGATTAAAATATAATTAAAATAGTTTGATCGCTTTTTAACTAACATATGCTATAAACAAAAAAGAGTTCTCATTCTTGCTATTTTACTTCCATTGCTTATAATATATAATAATCTATGATAATATAAGATTAATATGTTAATTTATTTAAAATATATATGAAAAAAGCTTTAATTACGGGAATAACCGGGCAAGATGGTTCTTATTTAGCAGAATTTCTCTTAAGTAAAGGTTATGAAGTCCACGGCATTATTCGCCGGGCGTCTACTTTTAATACTGGTCGCCTTGATCATATTTACAAAGATTCACATCTACCAGACGCTCACATGTTTCTGCATTTTGGTGATCTAACTGATTCTAGCAATATTTCACGCCTTCTAGAAAAAATACAACCAGATGAGATTTATAATCTTGGAGCACAAAGTCACGTTCATGTTAGTTTTGAAATTCCCGAATATACTGCTAACGCAACCGGACTTGGGGCCTTACGATTACTTGATGCAATTAAAGAAACGGGATTAAAGACTAAATTATATCAAGCATCGTCTTCGGAGATGTTCGGTAAAGCTCAAGAAACTCCTCAGACCGAAAATACACCTTTTTATCCGCGCTCTCCCTATGGAGTTGCTAAAGTATTTGCCTATTGGATAACCAAAAACTATCGTGAAAGCTATGGGTTATTTGCAGTAAATGGAATTTTATTTAATCACGAATCACCTAGACGAGGCGGTACTTTTGTAACAAAAAAAATCACCCGCGGATTAGCTCGAATAAAATTAGGCAAAGATGAAAAAATATATTTGGGTAATCTTGATTCTAAACGAGATTGGGGTCATGCCAAAGATTATGTCGAGGGTATGTGGATGATGCTACAGCAAGAAAAACCAGATGATTATATCTTGGCGACGGGCGAAAGCCACAGTGTTCGCGAATTTATTGAAATCGCCAGCAAATTTTTAGACATGGAAATTACTTGGCAAGGACAAGGATTAGAAGAAAAAGGAATTGATAAAAAAACCGGAAAAATTATTATTGAAATTGACCCGTATTATTTTAGACCGGCCGAGGTAGACATTCTTTTAGGCGATGCCACGAAGGCCAAGGAAAAATTAGGCTGGGAACCGAAAATAAAATTTGCAGAATTAGTAAATTTAATGATCGAGGCTGATTTAGAAAATGAAGGTAAAACGACAAATTAATTAGATACTAATTATGAGCTACCGCCGGCCACAGGGCCGGCGGTTTCGTTCTGGG
>JAVHRV010000136.1:0-6853 GCA_036171815.1 Patescibacteria group bacterium | reverse complement strand
GCGATGGGATCGACTGATGGTTTAAAACGCGGTGATAAAGCGCTCGATACCGGAGTAGCAATTAGTGTACCGGTTGGCGCGGAAACTTTAGGACGTATTTTTAATGTTTTAGGCGATGTGGTTGACGGTGGCGCTCCCGTTAAAACTGAGAAGAAATATCCCATTCATCGTTTGGCGCCAAAATTTGTTGATCAGTCTAATAGTACGGAAATTTTAGAAACCGGTATTAAAGTTATTGATTTAATTTGCCCGATTGTTAAAGGTGGTAAAGTCGGAATGTTCGGTGGCGCCGGAGTTGGTAAAACAGTAGTTATTCAAGAATTAATTCATAATATTGCTTCGGAGCATGGTGGTTATTCGGTTTTTGCTGGCGTGGGAGAAAGAACGCGTGAAGGCAATGATTTATATCATGAATTTAAAGAGAGCGGCGTTATTGATAAGGTATCGATGGTTTTCGGCCAAATGAACGAGCCGCCTGGTTCGCGCGCGCGCGTTGCCTTATCAGGGTTAGCCATTGCCGAATATTTTCGGGATGAGAAAAATCAGGATGTTTTATTTTTCGTTGATAATATTTTTCGTTTTACTCAAGCCGGTTCGGAGGTTTCGGCCTTATTAGGCCGGATGCCTTCAGCCGTCGGATACCAACCGACCTTAGCCTCAGAAATGGGCGAACTTCAAGAAAGAATTACTTCGACTAAGAACGGTTCGATTACTTCTATTCAAGCGGTTTATGTCCCGGCTGATGATTTAACTGATCCAGCGCCGGCGACGACTTTTGGCCATTTAGATTCGACGGTTGTATTATCGCGTTCTTTATCTGAACTCGGTATTTATCCGGCGGTTGACCCGCTTGATTCTTCGTCGATTATTTTAGATCCTAAAGTGGTTGGCCAAGAACATTACGAAGTCGCGCGCAGCGTTCAGAAAATATTACAGCGCTATAAAGACTTGCAGGATATTATTGCGATTTTAGGGATGGAAGAATTATCCACGGAAGATAAGATTAT
Organism: Patescibacteria group bacterium; assembly: GCA_036171815.1. GTDB lineage: Bacteria > Patescibacteriota > Patescibacteriia > Patescibacteriales > UBA12465 > UBA12465. The sequence goes on along the minus strand of JAVHRV010000136.1, from coordinate 5,846 downwards.
TGTGACGCGAGCGCGGAAAATTCAAAAATTTCTTTCGCAACCTTTCTTCGTGGCGGAAACTTTTACTGGTCGGCCGGGTAAATATGTTAAATTAGCGGATACGGTAAAAGGATTTAAAGAAATCTTGGACGGAAAACATGACGATAAATCGGAGGATAGTTTTTATATGTGTGGTGGGATTGAAGAAATAATTAAATAATTGTCATGGGTGAGCCAGCGGAAGATTTATTAGTAAATTTTAAAAAATCATTGAAGGGGTAAATCGGAATAGGAATAATAATTATGTCAGCAAAAACTATAAAATTTGAAATTGTTACTCCCGAGCGGGTTGTTTTTCGTGAAGAAATTTTACAGCTTAGCGTTCCGACAACGACGGGAGAGATTACTGTTTTACCGGATCATATTCCTCTAGTTTCTATTTTGCAATCAGGTGTTATAGAGTTGAAAAAAATAGACGGCGATAGAGAGGTTATGGCGGTGTCCGGCGGTTTTATTGAGGTTATGAAAGATAAAGTGGTTATTCTAGCGGATACGGCTGAAAGGGCGGAGGAATTAGACGAAGAAAGGATTAGGATGGCTCACGCGCGTGCCGAAGAATTAAAGAAGACCGCTAAGAATGCTGATGATGTTCAGTTTACTGAGGTAGCGGCTAAATTAGAAAAGGAATTAGCGAGAATGCACGCTTTAGACCGGTGGCGGAGATTTAAGAGTGGTAGTCTTGACAAAAAGTAAAAATGATTATATAATAATTTGATTTTTTATGAATAGTACTTTACAAAAACCAAAAAAAGGACAGAATAATATGAATGGCAAAACTATTGCAGAAAAAACTGAGTGGCTCTTAAATTTGAATAAAGAACATTCGGCAGAATTTATGAGCGCGCGTCTGTCGCGTCAGTTATATCGGGTTGATCACCCGACGGAAATCTGTGCATTCAAATGCATGGATGGAAGAATCAATATCCCCTTAGTTACACATACTCCGCTCGGGATTATCCGCCCCTATCGTAATATTGGTGGATATTTTGATCTGGGTTGGCCGTTATTAGGGGAAGATCTAAAAGATTGGGTAGATTACGGAATATCAAAAGGGCGCAAGTCTTTGATTCTAGTAACCTACCATTTTTCTAAGGGGGACGATCATCGGGGATGCGCCGGCTTTGAATATAACCAAAATGCGGCTTTTGAGTTTACGGTTAAATTTCATAAGCAAGTTAATAGATTTTTTGGCTATAACAACCAAGTGGTCTTTCCGATAGTTGTCGGTCTAGAGACTGATACCGATTCTCTGATTTTTCATCCCCAGGATCCGTCGCAGTTAGATGGGATATTAACATGTTCCGATAAAACGTCTGATAAACCAGATTATCTCTTTGAAGTTATTAGTCATTTGTATCCGGATATGGATCCTCGAGTTCGGGCGGATTTATTGTCACTTATGCGTGGTAATATTTCCCATATTAAGGAGACTAAGGAGCTAGGTCGGGATTTAACTGACATGCAACATTGTGAATGGATTCTTGGCGTCGGTCGAGGTTTTGACTGGTTGCACGAGCCGAATACCGCTCTCTTAGTTGGTCCATTTGATCCGGATCTGTCTAAGTCAATTATTAAAGCGATTGGCATCATAGAAAAAAATATGGAGTCAGGACGAATTAATGATGACGGATTTCTAATCTTATCTTCCGCCCCCTTTAAACAAAAGGGCGTCGATGAAAATAGAGCTAAGGAAAAAACCAATTTCTTTCGATCCTACGTGAAGGATATAATAGCGAATAATTATCCTAATTTAGTTGGTAAAGCCAAATTTATGGCCGTAACCGTCGATGATCACACGCGGCGGATTGAACAGATACAAGAGTAAAAATTAATTAACGAAAAATATAAAAAGACTGTTTAGAGGACAGTCTTTTTCTTTTATAAATAGCTAGTAGTTTTATTTGATTAAAACCAGAGCCAAATTAGGACAACTAGCCCTAAGATTATTCGATACCAGCCAAAAACCGATAAATTATTTTTTTGGATGAATTTTATGAAAAATTTAACACCGATAATAGCCGTAATAAAGGAAACGACAAAGCCAATTATCCAAACGATAATGTCATGGTTACTTAAACTGATTAAGGCTTCATGGCTTTTAATAAGATCTAGGCCAGTCGCGGCGGCCATTGTCGGAATCGCTAAGAGAAAAGAGAACTCGACGATTTCTTGTCTTTTAACGCCTAGGCTCAGCCCTCCGACTATTGTTGCGGCGGCGCGGGAGACGCCGGGGATAATTGCCAGTGATTGGAAAACGCCAATCAGCGCCGCTTGTCTATAAGAGATTGTTTTAATTTGGTCGTCGGCATTAGCCCCAATATTCGTAGCTTCTTTTCCGGTTATTTTTTTAGAGTGGTATTTTTCAAAACAAATCAAAATAATACCGCCGATAATTAGGGCGGCGGCAATTAGACGATTATTGCCCAATAAATAATTTTTGACAACTTTATAAAAGATTAAACCGATAATAGCAGTCGGAACAAAAGCCGCCGCTAATTTTCCAATTAAGTTCCAGGAACTCCAGATTTTTTTCCAATATAAAATAACTACGGCGAGGATGGCGCCGAGTTGAATTGATATTTCAAAAGTTTTAAGGAAGTTAGAGGAGGGAATTTTAAGCCATTCGCCGGCGATGATTAAATGGGCGGTGGAAGAAATTGGCAGGAATTCTGTTAAACCTTCAATGATCCCTAAAATGATGGAATGTAAAATAGTCATAAATATTAGCGGTTATCGCCGGAACCGTAAAGAGCGCCTCTTTCCAGTCGGGATTTTAATTTTTCTAGATTAGCGGTCGCGACATCTTCAAAACTAAAACCTAAACTTTCACTGAGTTGGGCTAGATACCAGAGGATGTCGCCCATTTCTTTTTTAATTTCTTCTTTGTCTTCGACATTAACTTTTTTGCCTTTTTCTCGCCATATTTTTTTAATCTTTTCGGCTAATTCCCCAGCCTCGCCGTTAATGGCGAGAGTTAAATAAATAAAATAGTCATCGCCGTACTGATCTTTATTATGGACGGTCATATCGGAGCGATCTTGATATTCATTGAATGTCATAATTATGTTTATTTTTATTGTTTAGTTAAAATAATTTTTTTAAGGATTGTTGTTTTTCTTTAAAGTTTTTGGAGTCCGCTTTTAACATCAAAAAGATATAGGGGCGCTTGCGATTTCAATTTATCGATCACTTCTAATAATTCTTTGTCTTGGCTGGGGTTAAAGATATGAATAACGCGTCGTTCCGGAAAGAACCATTTATCAGTTCGAGTCGTTATAATAATAGCCTCGGCTTCGGTTTGGTTAATTACCTGTGCCGCCTGGATTTTATAAGTGGCTACTTTTTGTCTGACGCTTAAAATATTATTAGGATCTTTAAATAAAGTTAAATTTATTGACCATAAGGCCAAGAAACAAAAAACGAGCCAGGGTAGACAGCTTAAAGATATTTGGTATTTAAGGCGGCTGAGTTTGTCTAGTAGAGCGCCGGCTAGAGGAAGACTTAAGACTGATAAAATTAACCAATAGCGGTTATAAGAGGCGCCTAAATTATTTAGACTTAAATTTAATTGATCGTCGAAATGCCAAGAACCGTAGTAAAAAATTAAATAAATGAAGATAACGGCGCTGACTAATAAATATTTGTTAAATAAAGAGCGTTTTTCTTTTAAGAAAAAATAAGCGATGATGGCGAGACTGAGGAAAGGCCAACTCAGAGTCAGAAAATATCGTCCGAAATTTTGGAAGGCCGCGCCGGGATTAAAACCGAAAGGAGCTATTAATTGTTTAATTAGAGATTTAAATTGTAAACCAGGCTCAGTCAGACTCGCTAGCTGATTATAGCCGACGTTTAAAATTTGACCATAAATTATTTTCTGTTCGTATAGGGAAGGAAGAAGGGCAATTGCACCGCCGAGAATAAAAAGCAGCCAGCCTTTATTCGGTTTAATATTTTTTTGATTTATAAGTAACGCTACATATATAATTGTTACCCAAATTATTTCCGAAGGGCGAATAGATAGCGCTAAACCGCTGATAAGTCCCGCGCTAAACCAGGTAATAAGTTTTTCTTTCTTAATTGATAGTAGCGCCCAGACACTCCAGAGAAATATTGAAACAAAAGGAACGTTGGGTAGTAATGATTCGTAGGTATAATAATCCCAGGTGGGGTTTATTAAGAGCAGGAGCGCCGACCATAAAGCCACTTTCTCGGAATTAAATAATTTTCGAATGATTAGATAGAGCGCCCAAGCCGCGGAGACCGCTAAGATGGGAGTAAAATAAATAATTGCTTTAACTGAGAATAATTTAGCGAGCCCGCCGAAAATTAAGATTAATCCGAGGAAACTTCCCGGCACCAGTTCGCCGCGCGAGTTAACGTTAAAACTTCGGGGATGGATTAGGTTATTAGAGGTTAGATTTAAGGGTTCGGATAAGAATAATTTATTGTGAGTCGCGAATTCTTTAACCCAAAAATAATTAGCCGTTGAATCCGGCCAGTCAAAACGTGGCTCAAGATTAGTCGAAGTTTTTAAGGGAGTTATTAGGATAAAGAAAAAAAATAAGAAGAGAAGAGAGACAATTCCTAAGATACTAGTTGATTTGTTTTTTTGAAAAAAATTAGTCATTTAGGAACAATAAAATTTTAATATTAGAATTTATTTATCCTAATTTTAGCATAATAAATCTACATTAACTTTAGCACCATAATAATAATAAATCAATTTGTCGAGTGCTTGACAGAGCCCTAAAAAAGGAATAAAATATTAAGTAATTAGCAGTCTATATATAAGAGTGCTAATAAAAAATATTTAATATTAAATAAAAATATGAAGTTAAAACCACTTTCTAACAATGTTATTGTTAAAGCTCTTTTAAGCGAAGAGATAACTAAGTCCGGTATCGTTTTGCCTGATACTATTGATAAAGAGAAACCGGAAAAAGGCGAAATAATTGCTTGTGGCGCCGGAAAACTTTTAGATAACGGCCAAGTTGCTCCGATGAGCGTTAAAGTCGGCGATCAAGTTATGTTTAAAAAATACTCTCCGGACGAAATAAAAATTGATGGTCAGGAATATTTAGTTTTAAGTGAAAGTGATATCATCGCCATTATTGAATAATTAGAAATAAATTAGTAGTTGTTTATTTAAATAAGAAAGCTGGTCGAGGTAATATTTCGGAGCGCCTGTCGTTTCGTTAAGAAAAATTAGCGTTAGCGAATTTTTCCCCAGAAACGACCGAAGCGGAGAAATATTACTAGCGAACAGCGAAAAAATATGTCTAAACAAATTATTTTTGAGGAAAAAGCGCGTTTAGCCTTAAAAAGAGGAGTTGATCAATTGGCTAACGCCGTTAAAGTTACTTTAGGCCCGAAAGGCCGCAATGTGGTTATTTCTAAAAGTTATGGTTCGCCGATTATTACTAAAGATGGCGTGACGGTCGCTAAGGAAATTGAATTAGAAGATAAGTTTGAAAATGTGGGAGCGGAGATTATTAAAGAGGTCGCCTCTAAGACTAACGATGCCGCTGGTGACGGGACAACAACCGCAACAGTTTTAGCGCAAGCGATTATTAGCGTTGGCTTAAAACTAGTCGCCGCCGGAGTTAATCCGATTGAGATTAGAAAGGGAATCGAAAAAAGAGTGGCCGAGATTGTCGCCGAGCTAAAGAAGATGTCTAAATCTATTTCGACTAAAGAAGAGATTGCTCAAGTAGCTTCTATCTCCGCTAATGATCAGGAAATAGGTAATATTATTGCCGAAGCGATGGAGAGCGTCGGCAAGGAAGGGGTGATTACGGTAGAAGAGG
>JAVHRV010000135.1:0-1416 GCA_036171815.1 Patescibacteria group bacterium | reverse complement strand
CCTCTTGAGACGAAACTTGTTCAGTGCGTTTATTTACCAATTTCACCTTTACCCGCAAAGGTGCTTCATAGGTAATATTCTTGGCTCGACTCTCAACTTCATCAAATTTTGGCTCATCAAGAATACAATCCTCAAAATAAAGTTCTAAATCACGACCGATAAAGTCAGACACCGGATTTATTTCATCAAATAATTCGGCCAGGCCTTCTTTCAAAAACCAACTATAACTATCAGTCTGAATCTCGATGAGATCGGGCATGGCAATCGCGCCGGTCAAATCGACGAATGATTTTCGTTTAAACATAGGGCTTAGATGTTTAGAAAATAAAAAAACAAAAAGATTAATTTAACAAAAAAATCCCAATCCCAAATTGGTTTGAGTTCTAAAAAATATTCAATTTAACTATTTTGATAAATCACTTTTTTTAAAAAAGTGTTAAGATAGTTATAATATATTATGCTTCGCCTAATTTGTCAATACACAATCTTTCCACAAGCTCCTCCCGAACTATCGTCCGATCATCCCAAGCCATTTTTTTACCTCTGGCTAAACAAATAAACTGTTCCGCCCCCTTACCAGTTAAAAGTACCAAATCACCTTTTTTAGCTAATTCTAGCGATTTTTTAATTGCCTCTCGTCTATCTAGTATTTTAAACAAATCTTGACCAATAATTTTTCCGGCCATCTCCGCTCCAGAAGCAACCTGATTTATAATTGAAGAAGGGTCTTCATCATAGGGATCCTCATCAGTAATAATCACTAAATCCGCATGTTCGGCGGCAAAACGACCTAAAATTGGCCGACGAGCTTTATCGCGACCGCCGCCGGCTGAACCGAGTAAATGAATAATCCGATTATGAGGAATAAGACTAATGACCTGATAAGTTTTTTCAATGGCCCGCGGTTCAAAAGAGTAATCAACGATTACTGTGAAATCTTGTCCAGCGTCAATTAACTCTACTTTACCGGCTAAATTTCTCACTTCTTCTAAACCATTTTTAATCTGCTCTAAAGATAAACCCTGATTAAGACCAACCGCCGCCGCCGCTAGAGCATTAGCGGCATTGAAATCACCTAATAACTTAAGATTAACCGACTGGCCATCAATCGCGAGGGTCGTCCCTTTAGCGCTTAGCGCTAAATGGTCGCCTTTAACTAAGAAAAAATCCTTAACACTAGCTTCACCGTTTACTTGTTTACGAATAGCTTCCAAACTAAGTTGCGGATTCAAGGAATAAACTAATTTAGCCTCGCTCCAGAAATTCAAAAAATAAGGAGTTGCCTCATCGTCACCGTTAGCAATAATTGTTTTTACCAAACGCGCAAAATCTAATTTCTTCAAATCACTGCTGGGCTGAACAACCCGGCGATCAGCGGATAGATATTTACTAGAACAATGTTTGAGATGCGCGAAT
>JAVHRV010000134.1:0-6918 GCA_036171815.1 Patescibacteria group bacterium | reverse complement strand
CTACGCTAGTTATTTAGACCGTCAGAATCGGGTTTTTAGCGAGCATACTTGGACCGAGGAAGAGGAGAAAAAAGCAGAAATTGGTTATAAATTTTTTACGAATCAAAAAAAAGTTAAGGCATATATTAAAAAAACTCTAGAGATAATCAGTAAGGTTAACCAATTAAAAAAAGAAATTGATCATTTACCAGTTAATCGATTAGCGACCAAACAGATCCTCGGTTTAGTTAAAAAATCAGCGCTTCTTTATAATGAATCGATGGGTTATTATTTTTTGTCTCAACCAGAATATACGGCTAAGCTCAATCGTTTTCTGTTAAGAGAGCTTAATCAGTATGTACCCGACAATAAATTACAGGAGAAATTTTTAATCCTTATTAAATCGGATCGCCCCACTTGTCTAGAGGAAGAGAGAAAAGACTGGTTACAAAAAATTTCTATTCCTTATAAAAAGGGAAAGCTAGACCCCAAAGAATTATCTACCCGGATAACTTTTCAGATAAATCTTTATAAATATTTACCAGCTAGTTCGCAGTTTGGGACTTGGGATAAAAAACATTACCAAAAGTTATTACAAGCGGAATCAACTAAGAGTTTATCAATTTTAGAACATGAATTAAAAGAAATAAATAGTCGGGGGCTAAAAACTAGGAGTAGCCAGCTTAAGATCGTTGAGTCTTATCAACTTCCTCAGTCGTTACTAGAAAAAATAAAGACTATTAGAGTTTTAAGTTGGTTACGACTAGAAGCTCATCTTAAGGGTTGGGCCTTTCTTCTTTATTTAGGACCGCTATTAGTATCCAGAACGGCCGTTATATTTAATTTGCCGAAAGAAGATGTGTTTAATTTAACGTTTCCCGAATTTATTAAATTATTAAAGGGAAACTTTAAATTAACCGCGGCACATCGTAAACGGCGGGGCGGTAATATCTTAGCTCTAATAACGCCGGAAAAAGGGTATGAAGTTTTTTGGGGCAAAGAAGCCGAAAGAAAATATCAGGCGGAGCTAGCGGAAAAGATTGCTTTAGTTTCGGAGTTTTTTGGCCAGGCCGCTAGCGGTCGCGGCAAGATTCGAGGCAGAGCATTTGTTTTTAAATGGGGAGAAAAAGATATTGATAAAAAAATTTATAATTTTCCCGAAGGGAGGATATTAGTGGCCGGACAAACAATGCCGCAATTTATGCCGGCTATTTATAAGGCTAAAGCCATTATTACTGATGAAGGGGGAATGTTATGCCATGCGGCCATTGTTTCTCGCGAATTAAAAATTCCCGCCATCATCGGTACAAAGGTAGCCACCGAGATTTTAAAAGATGGGGATGAACTTGAACTTGATCTCGATAAAGGGCGAATAATTATTTTAAAATAAATATGATGACTAAGTCTAAAAATAGCCCGCTGATCAAAAAATATAATTTAGCTGATTCGGAGTGGATTTATAAAGGTTTTCATGGGATTTTTCATACTTTTTTTCCCGTCGGTCAAACTGGCCCGGCGGTGCAAAGTTTTTTAAGCCAGCGGGCGGTCAGAACTATTTTTTTTGCTAAAGATAATTACATCCATTGGTATTGGAATGAAAACGATTTAACTTTTATTCGCGAGGAATTTTTTAAGCGGTTGAGGAAAAATAAGAATTATTTGGCTAACTTAAAAAAAGCTTGGTTTCAAAAAATTAAAATTTTTGAGACAGTCTTAAAAAAAATAGATCGTTTAGAACTCGCTAAATTATCTAAGACGGATTTATTGCAGGCCTATCATTCTTTCTATGAAGCTTACTCGGAAGAGTTTAAATATTTTATGGCGCTCGGCGACGCTATTTCTATGCCCGCGGAAAAATATTTAGTGCCGGAATTCAAAAAAGTTTTGGGTTCTAATTTTGCGCAAGACTTTCCGGCCTTGTTAGCGACTCGACATTTATCATTTATTGAAGAAGAAGCGCTTGCGCGCGAAAAATTGATCCGGATATTAGCGACTGGTAAAAAATTAAAGGAGCAAGAATTAGCCGCTCATGCCGCTAAGTATTTTTATATTACTAATAATTATGCGCGTGGCGTTAAGCTCACGGGGGCGGACTTTAAGCAACTCATTATCGCGGGTTTAAAGAACCGAAGAGTCGGGCGGGCGAGTAGTTTAAAACAAGCTTGGAGTAAGAAACAAAAGATAATTAGGAAATATAAACTGACAGTTTGGCAAAAAACTCTTTTATCGGTGATGGATGAATTTTTTGGTATACAAGATACAAGAAAGAAATATGTTTTAATGGCTAATTTTTATCAATTTGAATTTTTAGAAGAAATTTCTCGGCGGACAAAAATTTCTTTGGCCTATTTGAAATATTTAGTCTTTCCGGAAGTGGCCGATTGCTTGCGCGGCCAGATTTCCGGTTCAACTTTAAAGTCGAGGATAGAGGGCAGCGCTTGTTTACAGACGGCGATCGGTTTTCATTTATTTTTTGGTCGAGATTATCGGCAGATATTTGCTTATTTTTTTAAGGATCAGCAATCGCAACAGGAATTGAAAGGTTTAACCGCCTCTTTAGGACGGGCGCGGGGTAGAGTGAAAAAGATTTTAAAGATTCATGATATGGTTAATATGGAAAAGGGGGATATTTTAGTTTCCTCGATGACGCGGCCGGAAATGGTGCCGGCGATGAAGCTAGCGGCGGCGATAATTACGGATGAAGGCGGGATTACTTCTCACGCCGCGATTATTTCTCGGGAGTTAAAAATCCCTTGTGTGATCGGGACAAAAATTGCTACTCAAGTTTTAAACGATGGCGATGAGGTTGAAGTTAATGCCGACCAAGGAATTGTTAAAATTTTGAAAAGAAAATAATTTTAGTTTTATATGATTCTCTATATTAATACCACGAGTCACGAAGAAATAATTATCGCTTTACGCGATAGCGCCAAAACAATCGTCCAGAAAAAATTTAGAGCGCCGCGCCAGCAAGCCGAGAAATTATTGCCGGCCATTGCTCAATTATTACAAGACCAAAAAGTAAAACTTAAGACGCTCAAAAAAATAATCGTGGCTAACCAAGGGGGAAGCTTTACTAGTTTGCGTATCGGCGTGATTACGGCTAACGCGTTGGCTTATGCCTTGAAAATTCCGGTCGAAGCGGAACCAAAAACTAAATTAAAAAATAAAAAATTTGCTTCTTATTCGATAGTGGAGCCGCTTTATGATCGCGCGCCGACTATTGGCGCTCCGAAAAAATTACTTTAAGCCTAATTTTAGTCCTGTGCACTAATTGTTGAAAACTTTTAAAAATTTTTTTTAAATTATTGTTTATTTAAAAAGCTACTTGTTGATAAGTAGCTTTTTACTTGTTTTTAGGCTTATTTTAAGGGAAAGAGGAATGTTGACCCTAGGGGCTAAGTGGTGTATAATTAAACTCGTAAGGTGAATTGTGGGGAGATGTGGTGAACTTTGCTTGTCATCATCAGATCTCCCTAACAATAATTATTATGTTTATCGGCGAATACAATCATAATTTAGATGATAAAGGACGCTTAGCGATACCGGCTAAGTTTCGGACTATTCTAAAAAAAGGAGCAGTAGTGACCAAGGGTTTGGACGACTGCTTATTTTTATATTCTAAAGAACAGTTTGAAAAAATTGCCGCCAAGTTTGCGGCGCTTCCTTTAAGCCAATCAAAGGCGCGCGCTTTTTCTCGCCATATGTTAGCCGGAGCGATGGATTTAGAATTTGATAACCAGGGTCGGATTACTTTACCGGAATATCTACGTAAATTTTCCGGTCTCCATAAAAGTATAATTATTGCCGGTTTATATAATCATTTAGAAATTTGGAATGAAGCGAGCTGGAATAAATACAAGAAAGAATCAGAGAAAAATAGTAACGCGATCGCCGAAGAGTTGGGAGATTTAGGAATTTAAAAATTTTATGGCTTATGCCCACATCCCGGTCATGCTGACTGAAGTGCTAAGATATCTCGATCCTCGGCCGGGGAAATCCTTCATTGACTGTACCTTGGGCGGCGCCGGTTATACTTTAGCTCTAGCCAGAGCGGTGGGAGAACGGGGTCGAATTCTTAGTTTAGATCTGGATGCCCTAGCGCTTGATAACGCCCGACAACTTATCCGTGATAATAATTTAAATAATGTTAGTTTAGTTCAAGAGAATTTTAAAAATTTAGTTGCGGTTGTTAAACAACATTTTCCGAAATCAGGTAAATTCGATGGGATTGTTTTTGATCTCGGTTTGTCCTCAGCTCAGCTAGAGGATACTGATCGAGGCTTTTCTTTTCAAGGCGAAAGGCCGCTGGATATGTCGTTTGGTCCGAATCACGAGAATTCGACCCGGGAAATAGTCAATCATTATTCTTTGCCGGATTTGACGAGAATATTTAGAGAATACGGCGAAGAGAAACGAGCTTATCAGATTGCTAAAGGAATAATTGCGGCGCGCCGGGAACGTTCCATCACTAGTACCCTAGATTTAGTTAAAATAGTGGAAAGAATCGTCCCGTCTCGTGTCCGGTCGAAGATTCATCCCGCGACGAGAATTTTTCAAGCTCTAAGAATAGAGACGAATGATGAATTAGGCGCTTTACGGGAAGTTTTGCCGGTTGCTTTGAAAATTTTGGTGCCGGGTGGTCGTCTCGTCGTAGTTTCTTTTCATAGCGGCGAAGACCGGATTGTTAAAAGATTCTTTCGTTCTAGTGAGGCCTTAGATATTTTGACTAAAAAGCCGTTAACGCCGAGTGAATCGGAATTAGAGAATAATCCTCGTTCCCGAAGTGCTAAACTACGGGCCGCCGCCCTTCAACTCAATAATTTTTAAATTAATATAAATTTGCTTCGTATTATGACCAAGATTATAAATGGTTGCGCTATTAGCTTAAATAACGCTGCCGCCAAACCTAAAAAATTATCGCTCAAATATTTTAATCTCGGTTTATTTTCGATTATTGCCGCAGTTGGTGTTTTCTATTTATTCAATATCAGTGCTTTGACGGCTCAAGGTTTTATTCTTCGAGAATTAAAATCACGGGCGATGTCTCTAGCGAGCAGCCAGGCCGATCAAGAAGAAAAAGTCAGCTTAGCGCAGTCTTATTATTCCGTGAATGCGCGGGCGGGTAGTTTGAATATGATTGCCGTCGGCGATGTGGAATATTTATCCAGCGCGAATTTGTCTTTAGCTAAGAAGTAGTATAATCCTAGCTCTTAAAACTTAGCTCTACCCTTTTCGGATTTTAACGGCGGGAGCGGGGAGTTGAATGTTAATAATATGTGGCGTAATGTTTCGAACAACTCTCGGCCGGAGAGAGCCCGGGTTAGTCTTAGTCGCTGGCGATTAGTCGTGGCGATTATTTTTTTATTTGCCGGCGCTTTGGTTTATCAGCTTTTTAATTTACAAATAAAACAATGTGATCTCTATACGGCCATGGCGGCCAGCCAGCAGCAGACTTCTAGTCGTTTAGAGCCGGCGCGCGGTAAAATTTATTTTACCGAGTCTATTAATAAACAAGAGAAACTTTATCCGATTGCGACTAATAAAGAGTTCGCCGTCCTTTTTGCCGTGCCTAAAGATATTAGCGACCCCCGCGTTTTCGCCGAAAAATTTTATGAATTTTTTGATGCTCCGGCTTTAGCTTTCGAGGCGGCGGGAAAATTTAGCGGTTCTTCGACTTCGGCTATTAGCCCGAGCGTAAGTAGCTCTAAAGCTTTACTAGCGACTTCGACGAGAGAAGAAAGAATTGCCTATTATCTTAAACATTTTGATAAACCAGGTAGTGTCTATGATTCTTTAAGTAATAAAAAAATTGATAGCGAGACCCTCTTAAAATTATTTGCTTTTTTAGCTAGTTCGACTTCTAGCCCCGTACGGGCTAATGATTTAGAATTAAAAAATTATCAAGTGTTTTATAAAGCGCGCGCGACCTCTTCGGCCGCGGCGCTTAAAATTCCTGGTTTAGATTTTAATTTAGAGAGTTTTCGCTATTATCCTGAGAAAGAAATCGCTTCGCACCTTTTAGGCTTCGTTAGTTATGCGGATGGCGAAGGTAAGGGGAAGTATGGCCTAGAGGAATTTTTTAATGAAGAACTTTTTGGGAAATACGGCTATTTAAAATCAGAAAAAGGCGGCCAGTCTAATTTAATGATCGTTAACGACCGGGAATATACTAAGCCGACGCCGGGAGCAGATTTAGTTTTGACCATTGATCGCAACGTTGAATTTATGGCTTGCCAGAAGTTAAAGGAAGCGGTCAAGCAGCATGGCGCGAGCGGCGGATCAGTAATCGTCATCGCTCCTAAAACGGGAGCCATTATCGCGATGTGTTCTGTACCCGACTTTGATCCTAATAATTATAAAGCGGTCAAAGATTTGAATGTTTATAATAATCCCGCCATTTTTGACCAATACGAACCCGGTTCGGTATTTAAAACCGTGACGATGTCTATTGCTATTGATCAGGGGAAAGTGACGCCTAATACTACTTATAAGGATGCTGGTGAAATTATGATTAATGGTTGGCCTAAGCCGATTCGAAATTCTGACTACTCGACCTTTGGACCGCACGGTGTAGTGAATATGAGCACAGTTTTAGATTATTCTTTAAATACCGGAGCGATTTTCGCCATGCGTCAGGCGGGCGTTAAAGTCTTTGCGGATTATGTTAAGAATTATGGTTTTGGCGAACGAACGGGAATTGAATTAGGCGCCGAGTCGCCCGGTGATATTAATCAGTTATTAAGTAAGAAGGTGAAAGAAATAGATGCTGCGACGGCCTCCTTCGGTCAGGGAATTGCTACTAATCCTTTGCAAATGGTGATGGCCTATCAAGCGCTCGCTAACCGCGGTACGATGATGAAGCCTTACGTGGTTAAAGCGATTATCCGCGATGGTCGCCGGGAGGATATCTTACCCAAACAAGTTCGAAAAGTAATT
>JAVHRV010000133.1:0-1421 GCA_036171815.1 Patescibacteria group bacterium | reverse complement strand
TCCCTGTAAGTTCAACATGGTGTGATTCATGTTCGTATAATTTTCACCGATCTCCACGACATTGTTAGCGGAATTAGTGGTTAGCGGAGAAGCGACATGAAAATTAGCGGAAGGAGAGGTAATTCCAACTCCGACTTTACCCGCGCCGGCCGCGCCATTCCAAATATTACCGTCCTTAGCCCCGCTCCACAGGTCAGAGGAAGAGGCGTTAACATAGCTCTGCAGATAACCGAGCGTAACGACATCGGCCGCGGCGGAAGGAACAGCGACATTACCAATTTTCTGACTACCGGCGAGGATAGAGTAACCGGTACCGACTACTTCTAATTTAGCGGCGGGACTCGTTATTCCGATGCCAACGTTAGTCCCATTGTCATAAACCACAGAATTAGCCACACTCACCGTGTTTCCGACGCTGGCATATTTAGTTAAATAATTAGCCGTCGGGGTATTGTTAGCTAAAACGATATCCTTAAAAGTAGTATAAGCCGTTGATGAACCCCAAGCCTGCTGATATAGTCGCATGCCTAGACCAGTTGATTTATTAAAGACTAATAAATTATCAAGGCCGCCACTAGAGTCTTGATATGAGCGTAAATGAATAAAATCGGCATAGGGCGAAGAGTTATTATTAGTATAAGAAGTAAAACCAAATCTTAGTCGATTAGCGACGAGTTCGCTAGGACTAATTGTCCGGTTATCTTCATAAATAAGATTACCGGCATAACCCGTGGTATGTTGGTTTAAAGTCGGAACATCGGCGACTTGAATATTCGCTACTACGAAGTTAGTCCCGTTGCTACGTAAATAGTTTCCGGCCGTACCGGCGGCATTATTAACTCTAAAACCGGTCACCGCGGTTATCACTCCATTAACATCTAATTTCTGGTTAGGACCTGTCGTTCCTATCCCAACGTTACCCGTACTGGCAATTCTCATCCCTTCGGCGATTGTTCCGGCATTAGAAATCTGAAAAAATAAATCCGAATCAGAAGTGTCATTTATCGTAGCGCCAATCTTGGCATAGCCCGTGCCGGCCACGGCGCCAGAATTTTCAAAAATTAAACCCGCCACACCGCCCCAATTATTGCCGGGATTTGATATGCGTAAATTTACTCCTTCCGCGATTGAATTCGCCGCATAATCAGTAGTAACACCACTTTTATAAATATGTAAAACATCACTAGGCGTAGATGTTCCGATTCCGACACTACCGGCGTTATTAATTCTTACTTTCTCACTAGGGGTCGGGGCGCCATCAGTCGTAGTATAAAAAGCGAGCGCAGTAGGATAATCGCCGCCATTCCAAGCGCCTTCAGTCGTCGCATGAATATAGGCGCTATCAATACTATAAGAAGTATTTCTAAATCCAAGGGTACCAAGGATTGTCCCAGCCGCCGGCGCTGTGCTCGCCGCAGTTG
>JAVHRV010000132.1:4079-6935 GCA_036171815.1 Patescibacteria group bacterium | reverse complement strand
TTATTATTTTTAATTGTCCTGCTTATTCGTGTTCCTAAGACTGACAATACTGAAAAAATTATCAGTGGTATTAAAGAGATCGCTTTAGTGGGTGAGGAGCGTAAACAGCCGATTATTTTACGTCGTCCCGCGCTTCGCAATTGGTTAAAAGATGGTTTATTTAATTTGGTTTATATGGCCGCTTTTTGCGTGTCCGTTTATTTTATTATTCGACTGTTGGCCCTGATTCATTTCAACTGGGTGAGTATTACTATTTTCTTATTCTTCTTAGCGTTTGTCAGTTTCTTTAGTATTATGACTACGAAGGGTATCAAAGAACTCACGGTCGTGGAACGTAAAGAAAATATTATTACTTTTTTATTGGATCTATTTTACATGCCGATTATTTTGGCCGGACGTTGGTTGTCGAGTAATTTTTCCAAAATTAATATCTTTATATTTTTATTTGATTTTATTATCGAAGCGCCTTTTAAGGTTCTGGTAGAAATTGCTGAAGACTGGACGAAATATGCCCGAGAGCGCCGAGAAAATTTGGGCTAGTTGTTTGGTAAATGATTATGAGGACTGCTATGAGCATTTTAAGGATAGTGGCTACGCCAATTGGAAATTTAGAGGATATTACTTTGCGGGCTTTGCGGGTCTTAAAGGAATCGGATTTTATTTTATGCGAAGATACCCGGGTAACTAAGAAGCTTTTAGATCATTATCAAATAAAAACGACGACTATTTCTTATCATCAGCATTCGGGGGATTTAAAAGTCGATAAAATTATTACTCTTTTAAAAGAGGGAAAAAATTTAGCGTTGACGACTGATGCCGGTACGCCGGGGATTTCTGACCCCGGCGGTAAGTTAGTTTCGTTAGTACGCGCCGCTTTGGGCGATCAGGTTCTAATTGAAAGCATCCCCGGGGTGGCGGCACTGACGGCGGCCGTTTCAATTACCGGCGCTGGCTTTGACCGTTTTTTATTTTTAGGATTTTTACCTCATAAAAAGGGGAGACAGACGCTGCTTAAAGAAATTTTTAAAAGCGTTTATCCGGCGATAGTTTATGAATCAAAACACCGCATCGTTAAATTACTAGAAGAATTAGCAAAAATGAGCGAAGAAATAAAATCCCCGCTCCTAGTCGGCGTGGCGCGGGAGCTAACTAAACTGCACGAAAGTTTTTATGAGGGAAGCCCCAGTGAAGTTTTAGCCGAATTAAAAAAAGACCCTCATAATTTAAAAGGAGAATTCGTCGTTTTGCTTAAAAAATAAATTTAATAAATAGTTATGAGAGAGAACCACGCTTTCTATATTACCACTACTTTACCCTATATTAATTCCGAGCCGCATATTGGTTTTGCGGCGGAAATTATTAAAGCCGATGTCGTCGCCCGTTATGAGCGCCAACGGGGGAAGGACGTCTTTTTTAATACCGGTACGGATGAACATGGTTGGAAAATTTATCAAAAGGCTCAGGAGCTTGGTTTAGCGGTCCAGGAATATTGCGATTTGTATTCTGCTAAATTTTTACCACTGAAAGAAAAACTAAATTTATCCTATGATAAATTTATTCGCACGACTGAAGCAAGTCATAAAGTTGCGGCGCAAGAATTCTGGCGTCGTTGCGCCGCGCAAGGCGATATTTATAAGAAAGAATATAAGCTTAAATATTGTGTCGGCTGCGAACTAGAGAAAACTGACTCTGAACTAGTAGATGATCATTGCCCGCTCCATCCTAATCGGGAACTGGAAATTATTGAAGAGGAAAATTATTTTTTTCGATTTTCTAAATATCAAAATCAACTATTAAAATTATATGACGAGCGGCCAAACTTTGTTCTACCGGCTGGTCGTTTGAAGGAAATTCGCGCTTTTGTGGCCGGTGGTTTACAGGATTTTAGTATTTCTCGGGTCAAAGAAAAAATGCCGCACGGCGTCGCGGTGCCGGGCGACGATCACCAGGTGATGTATGTCTGGTTCGATGCTTTAGTTAATTATGTTTCGACTCTCGGCTGGCCACAGGATTTAAAAAATTTTGAAAAATATTGGCCGGGTTTGCAGGTTTGCGGTAAAGATAATTTACGGCCGCAAGCCGCGATGTGGCAGGCGATGCTTTTGTCGGCCGGATTACCTAATTCTACCCAAGTTTTGGTCTTCGGGTTTTTAACTGTCAACGGTCAGAAGATTAGTAAAAGTCTAGGCAATACCGTAGATCCTTATGCTTTAGCGGACGAATACGGGAGTGATGCGGTGCGTTATTATTTATTATCAGAAATACCGCCTTTTGAAGACGGCGATTACTCGACGGATAAGTTTCGGGAACGTTATAACGCTGACTTAGCTAATGGCTTGGGAAATTTAGTTGCGCGTGTTTCTAATTTATTAGAAAAGAATAATATTGTTACTAGTTTAAAAGTTGATTTAAAAAACCCTGATAGCCAAGAATTGGTTTCTAGTTTTGAGCAAAAGATGGCGGAATATCGTTTTAACGAGGGTTTAAATTTGATTCGAGAAAAATTAAAAGTTAGTGATGAAATTCTGACTCGAACGGCGCCTTGGAAAATAACGGATAAAGTCGCTCAGTCCGCCATTCTTATCCCTCTTGCGCAAATTATTCTTAATTTAGCTTACTTATTAGAACCATTTTTACCTGTTTCTGCCGCTCAAATTCAAGAACAGTTTAGCCAAGCGCAAATAAAAAAGGGGGAAAGCCTATTTCCTCGTTTATAATTATCTAAATATATGTCTATTTTTGACATCAGTTTACTAGTCATTCTCGCTGCCTTTATTTTTAATGGACTATCTAAGGGGCTGATTAAAATTTTAGGAAACGTGGTCGCTTTAATTCTCGGGGCTTATTTAGCCAGTC
>JAVHRV010000132.1:0-4069 GCA_036171815.1 Patescibacteria group bacterium | reverse complement strand
CTGGGTTAATGTGAGCGCTAATATCGGACGGATCTTATCTTTTATTATCTTGTTTGTTTTAACGACTCGCTTAGCCAATCTTTTATTTATTTTAATTGAAAAACTGTTTAACTTTATTGCCGTTATACCAGGGAGTCGCTATATTAATAATATTTTAGGCGGTTTACTCGGGTTCCTGGAAGGATCTTTATTTCTCGGCTTGATAATCTACGTGGTTTCTCGTTATTCATTAATTAGCGATTATTTAGGCGATCAGTTGCTTAGTTCAGTTATTGCCCCCTTTCTCTTAAAGATTGTTAATATAATTTTACCGGTTTTGCCCGAAGCACTGAAAGCTCTTAAATCTATTATTTAAAGCCATGACGTATTTATCGATTAATCCTTCTGAGGAGCGGCCGGCAATTATAAATTTAATTGCCGGTTATTTAAAGCTTGGCAAAATCGTCGTCTTGCCGACCGACACTATTTATGGCTTTAGTTGTTTGGCGAGCGACCGGGCGGCGCTTAAACATATTTATCGTTTAAAAAAACGTGATCCGAAAACCGCGTCGGTTGTTTTAGTTAGTAGTTTCGCCATGTTGAAAAAATATGTTTTTGTTTCTCGCCGGCAAGAGAAGTTGCTCAAATTATATTGGCGTCCGGGAGCGCGGGCGACAACCGTTATTTTATATCATCGCCAGCAGCTGCCGCCGGAACTGACCGGTGGTTCGGACGGTTTAGCTCTGCGTTTGCCTAAAAGTAAATTTTTGATTAAAATACTGAATAGAGTTGGCGCACCGTTAGTTTCCACCAGCCTGAACATTAGCCGCGTGGCGCCGATTGCTGATTTAAAAGAACTCTACTTACATTTTCCGACCGCCCAACGAGATTTCGGTCTGGTGGTTGACGCCGGGAAGTGTCGGCGGAAAAAACCGTCCCGCTTAATTGATTTACGTAATCCGGCCGCGCCCCTTATTTTAAGAAAATAACGGCTGGCGATTGGCGGATTTAAGCTAGTTGAATATTTTATTTTTTAATTATGACTATTAATAACAATATTTTAAGAAAAATAAGTCTAAGTGTTTTTGTCCTCATTTTTTTGAGCGCTATTTTTGGCGGCGGATTTTATTTAGGGCAAAATAAGGGCGGGCGTTTTATGAGGACTGAGCGGCCGCTCGCTTATTCTCCGGAGGCCGAAAATAATGTGACGAGCACAGCCGCTAGTATTTTAGATTTTAATTTATATTGGGAGGTTTGGGATAATTTAAAAAGTAATTTTGTTGATAAGAGTAAGGTGACTGATCAAGCTTTATTTTATGGCTCTTTAAAGGGAATGGCCCAATCAGCGGGCGATCCTTATACGGTTTTTATGGATCCTAAAGAAGCGAAAGAGTTTGCTGACGATTTAGCGGGAACTTTCGAAGGAATCGGAGCGGAGGTCGGTATGCGCGGTGATGTGATTACGGTGATTGCTCCTTTAGACGGTACGCCGGCTCAGAAAGCGGGCTTACGTTCCGGCGATAAAATATATGCTGTTGATGCGAAGTCGACTCTAGGTTTGACGGTTGATGAAGTTGTTAAAAAAATTCGTGGTCCGAAAAATACTAAAGTTGTCTTGACTATTATCCGCGGTAAAGATAAGCCTCGCGATATAACGATTACTCGCTCTATTATTATTGTAAAAAGCGTCAAGACTGAATTACGCTCCGATGGCATTCTCGTAATTAGAGTCAGTAATTTTAATGATGATACGGAAGCTTTATTTAATGAAGCAGTTAGCCTAGCTCTCCTTAAAAATCCGAAGGGGATTATTTTAGATTTACGTAATAATCCGGGAGGGTATCTAGAAACGGCGGTCGCGATGGCTAGCGAATGGGTCGAGTTCGGTCCCGTAGTGGTTGAACAATTCAGCGATAATCATAAGAATGAATATCCGGCCAGCGGCCATCCTCGTTTGAAAGATTTTCCGACGATTGTTTTGATTAATGGCGGGAGCGCTTCGGCCTCGGAAATTTTAGCGGGTGCTCTGCGAGATTATAAGAAAGCGACTATTGTCGGAGAAACCAGCTTCGGCAAGGGTTCAGTTCAAAATATTCGGGAATTAACCGGTGGGGCGTCTTTGAAGGTGACTATCGCGAAATGGCTGACGCCGGCGGGAGACTTTATTCATGAAAAAGGCATAAAACCGAATATTGAAGTTAAATTAAGTGCGACTGATCTTGATAAAAACTTAGATCCACAGTTCAATAAAGCCTTAGAATTATTAAAACCAAAAGTGAATACCAAAGTAAATAAAATTAAAGCTAAATAAATTATGTCAGGAAAAAAAGAGTCCGCTCCGGCGGGGAAGGAAAAAGGCGCCACCGTTAAATATATTTTTGTGGTTGGCGGTGTGATGTCCGGGGTTGGTAAAGGAGTTACCACTGCCTCAATTGGCCAAATTCTTCAAGCCCGCGGTTATAACGTGAGCTCGATTAAAATGGATCCTTATATTAATGTTGATGCCGGGACCATGAATCCCATTGAACACGGCGAGGTTTTTGTAACGGAGGACGGCGATGAAACCGATCAGGATATTGGTAATTATGAAAGATTCCTGAATAAGAATATCTATCGGGAGAATTATATGACTACCGGCCGAGTTTATCAGACGGTCATTAGCCGAGAACGTAATTTAGAGTATAAAGGAAAGTGCGTTCAAGTTGTCCCCCATATTCCTCAAGAAATAAGGGAGCGAATAGATAGGGCCGTCGAAAAGACTAAGGCGGAAATTATGATTATTGAAATCGGCGGTACGGTTGGCGAATATGAGAATTTATTATTTTTAGAGGCCGCGCGAGTGATGAAATTATATCACCCGAAGGACGTCTTATTTGTTATTGTCTCTTATCTGCCTATCCCTAATAAGATTGGGGAGATGAAGACTAAACCGACTCAGCACGCTGTCCGCAATTTGCAGGGGGCCGG
The DNA here is from genome assembly GCA_036171815.1 of Patescibacteria group bacterium. GTDB lineage: Bacteria > Patescibacteriota > Patescibacteriia > Patescibacteriales > UBA12465 > UBA12465. The sequence continues at coordinate 1,123 of JAVHRV010000132.1, read as the reverse complement.
TATTCAGCCCGATTTTTTAATTGCGCGTAGCGAACAGCCGATTGACATGGCGCGGCGAGAAAAACTTTCGATTAATTGTAACGTGGCGGTCGAAGCGGTTATCGCCGCTCCCGACGTTGATTCGATTTATGATATCCCTTTGAATTTTGAGAAAGATAAATTGAGTGAACGAATTTTGGAAAAATTTAATTTACCGCTCCGGCGGCGGAGTAATAATAAGGATTGGAAAAAAATGGTGGCGGCCTCTAAGATAAAATCGCCGCTGGTTAATATTGGTATTGTCGGCAAGTATTTTGCCAGCGGTAATTTTTCTTTAGGGGATTCCTATATTTCCGTTATTGAAGCGATTAAACATGCGGCCGCCGAAAATCGGTGCCACGCGAATATTAATTGGTTGAGTGCGGAAGATATTGAAGAGAAGGGGGAAGAAAGTTTGCGCGGTTTAGATGGGATTATTGTTCCTCAAGGTTGGGGGAAGCGGGGCGCCGAAGGGAAGATAAAAACTATCGAGTATTGTCGGACTCATAAGATTCCTTATTTTGGTTTATGTTACGGGATGCAGATGGCCGTTATTGAATTTGCTCGCCATGTCGCCGGTCTCTCTGATGCTAACTCGGCAGAAGTTGATAATAAAACTAAAAATCCGGTCATTCATATCATGCCGGGGCAGGAGCAGTTAATTAAAGAAAAGGGTTATGGGGGGACGATTCGTTTAGGGGCTTGGCCTTGTCAGCTAGTGGCCGAAACTCATGTCGCTAAAGCTTACTCTCGCTTTACTGATAAAAAAATAATTTTTGAGCGTCACCGGCATCGTTACGAATTTAACAATGATTATCGGGAGATGTTCGAAAAATTAGGTTTGACTGTCGCCGGGACTTCACCAGATGGTCAGATTGTCGAGGCGATTGAAATAAGCGATCATCCTTTTTTTATAGGCGTTCAATTTCACCCGGAATATATTTCTCGGCCCTTGGCGCCCCACCCTCTTTTTGTGGAATTTATTAAAGCCTGTAAAAAAGCCCGCCAATAAATATGTTGAATGTTTATGCTTGGAGAGCTCATAGCCATCTCTTGCGCTTGCTTAATAAAATTTTACTGACTCTAATGACAGTCCGGAATTTTA
>JAVHRV010000131.1:0-6959 GCA_036171815.1 Patescibacteria group bacterium | reverse complement strand
AATCCCGAGATTTTCGCAACATGCCCCTACCAGGAACAGATTCTTGAGGGAATGGAGGGCGGCGGTGATTTAGCTTTGCGTCTTAAAAAGTTTACGCAAGGGACCTTCGCCGGATTACTTAATAACCAGACTAATGTTGAGATGGATAATCAATTGGTTTGTTTTTCGGTTCGTGATTTAGAAGATGAACTGCGGCCGATTGCGATTTATACGATCGTCAATTATATTTGGAACGTAGTGCGCAGCGAAATGAAGAAACGGATTTTAGTAATTGATGAAGCCTGGTGGATGATGCAGCATGAAGATAGCGCTAAATTTATTTTTGCTTTAGTTAAACGTTGTCGTAAATATTATTTGGGGGTCACGACGATTACTCAGGACGTTAATGACTTTTTAACTTCGCCCTACGGCCAAGCGATTGTTACTAATTCTTCGCTGCAAATTTTATTGAAGCAGTCGCCAGCGGCGATTGATTTAGTCAAAAAAACTTTTTTACTGACCGAAGGCGAAAAATATTTATTATTAGAATGCGGAGTCGGAGAAGGGATATTCTTCGCCGGGAATAAACACGTGGCCATGAAAGCGGTCGCCTCTTATTCCGAGGACCAATTAATTACTTCGGATCCGCGGCAGCTCCTAGAAATAGAAGAAGCGAAAAAAGAATTTGATGAAAGACAGGCGGCGGAAGCGGCGGCTTAATTATCCGACCGCGGTCGTTAATTATATTTGCTTATCTAAAAATATATGCTAAATAATCGTAAACAAACAGGAATTTTACTTATCATTTTAGGCTTATTACTCCTTTTAGTCATTCTCTATTTTATTCTAACTAAAAGTCCTAGTGTCGCGCCTAACTTGCCGCCGGATACGGCGAGCTCGAGCGCGTCACTACCGTCTAGTTCAACGAACGGGACAACGACGCCTAGTGACAAACCGCTAAATGGTCGTCAGTATGATATTTCCAAAGAGAAGCCACTGCCGGTCGGCGCCGCGGATTTAGCGAAGCGAGCGATGCTTTATAGCGAGAGATTCGGTTCTTATTCCAATCAATCCGATTATGGTAATTTTACGGATTTGAAGATATTTATGACGGCTAGTTTTCGCGATTGGGTTGATAAATATGTGGCTGATTTGAAAAAAAATTCTCAGGTAGCCGAGGGATATTATGGGATTGAAACAAAAGCGCTGACGACGGAGTTAAAAAGTTTTGTCGATAAGGACGGAACCGCGGAAATCACAGTCACGACGGAAAGACGCGAGAGTAATAGCCAAATCGGGGGCGGCGAGCCTTATATTCAAAAGATCGATTTTAGTTTTGTAAAAGTCGGTAGTGATTGGTTAATTGATAAAGCTTATTGGCAGAAAAATAAGTAACTAGGTTAAAGAAAAATAAGTAACTATGCCAAATTTGAAAACAATTTATGTTTGTTCTAATTGTGATGCCCAGTCTCCGAAATGGAGCGGGCGTTGTTTGGAATGTGGCGCTTGGGGAACTTTGAAGGAAGAAATGACCGACTCGCAACAAGCGAGAAAAGCCGAGGCCAAGAAAGTCGGAGGGGCCTCTTTAGTTGATTTAGGACAGATTAAAGATATGGATCTTAATCGTTCTCTGACTGGGCTTGCTGAAATAGATAGAGTTTTAGGCGGCGGCTTGGTTCCTGGATCTTTAGTTCTATTAAGCGGCGAACCAGGCATTGGCAAGTCGACTTTAGTAGCGCAAATTGCGAACGCTTTAGGCACGGATAAATCCGTCCTCTATGGTAGCGGCGAAGAGTCGGCCGCGCAGATTAAGTCTCGTTTATTGCGGCTCAATTGCCGTTTAGAGGGTTTTGGTTTTATGTCGGAGACAAATGTCGAGAAGATAGTAGCCACGGCGCTTAAAGTTAAGCCCGATCTTTTAATTATTGATTCTATTCAGACCGTTTATTCTTCAATGATTCCGACGGAAGCCGGTAGCATTACCCAGATTCGGGCGGCGGCGGTTAAATTTTTAGAATTAGCTAAGACTAATAATATCGCGGTTTTGCTCATTGGTCATATTACGAAAGACGGCCAAGTGGCCGGGCCGAAGTCGCTCGAACATATTGTCGACACCGTTTTATATTTAGAGCATGAGCCAAATAATAATTATTGTCTTTTGCGGACGACTAAAAATCGATTCGGCTCGGTTAATGAATTAGGTGTTTTAGAAATGACTGGTGCCGGTTTTCAAGAAGTTAAAAATCCTAGCGCCGCCTTTATTGAGTCCCGCGCCGGAAATATTTCTGGCTCGGTTATCAGTTGTTTAATCGAAGGGACGCGGCCGTTTCTCGCTGATTTACAAGCTTTAGTCACTAAAACGATTTTCGGTTATCCGCAGCGCAAGGCGAGTGGTTTTGACTTAAACCGTTTACAGGTTTTAGGCGCGGTTATTTCCAAACGGACTAGAGTTAATTTGATTAATCAGGATATAATTTTAAACGTCGTCGGTGGCTTAAAAGTTAACGACCCGTCTTTAGATTTAGCGGCTTGTGCGGCCATTATCTCTTCGAATTTGAATAAGAAATTTGATCGAGAAACTCTGGTCCTCGGCGAAGTCGGATTAGGCGGGGAAGTCCGCAATGTTTTTAAATTAGCAGAACGGCTTCAAGAAGCGGAACGTTTGGGTTTTAAAACAGCGATTATTCCTAAAGTTGAAATTAAGAAAACCAAATTAAAAATAATCGGTCTTGATAATTTAGAAAACTTAATCGAAATAATTCGGTAAATTAATTATTTAAAGTAATAGAAAACGGGCAGCCGAGGGACTGTCCGTTTTAAGTTTCTGAGTTTATTCCGACATGATTTTTTCGGATAACTCTTCAACCGCCAAGATGATTTCTGGCGTTTGATTGGGGGCTAAAACTCCACGTTTCTGGTCGATGAGGATAGCCGTGTCGACCGAAAGGTGGAAGCATTTTTCAAAAGCCGCTTCCGCGTCTTTTTCACTGGTAAATTTTATTTCCCAGGCTGATATTGACTCTCGCGGGAGAATTGTTTCCGCTTGAGCATATTCAAACAGAAATCCCTTTTTCTCCAATTGACAGCCATAAAAGATATCAATAGGAATTTCGTCGTTTAAATAGGCGCGGCAAATCGTAGCCGTCTCGTCTCGGACGGGGAAGTGAGGATCTTTTTTAACAATTTTAGCAGTATTGCGAGTATTACCAGTAGCCATTTTGAACTCCATTTTTTTTGAAAGAAAGTTAATTGCCTTTGTATGTTAATATTGTTTATATAATATGTCAAGGCGTTGCGTCAAAATTTTAAATATAGCCCTGTTGATAATTTTTAGCTAATGGTAGTTAATTATTTGTTAGATATTTAGTCTTTATTAAGTTTTTAGGTCATTTTTAACCATCTATTGACATTATTTTCTAAAAGTGTTATAATTGAGATATTGAAATTTTAGTTGTATTTTAATTGTAAGTAATCATAAACCAGGAGTCAAAAATGTTGAGTTCAGCATTGAATTTATTTAGTTCTTTCAAAAACAGAATGAGTTATTTCCATTTCATTTCTTTCAGTCAGGCTATGGCCGAATTAAAAGAAGGGGTAAAAAACTTTTTGGAGGATATTTTGTTTTGGGAATTTAACCTGTTGTTGCCTCGAGCTATTGTTCGTTTTATGAAATCTGTCGGAGGAATTCTAGTATTCCTAGGAGGAATAAACATAATTATTACCGCCATTTCTTTGGTGGTCATAGTGGTTGTTACGGGAATTATTTTTTTCTTGGGCTTGAACAGCCTAAGTGACGCTGGAGCCTTTTTTACGCTCCAGGCCATAGAATATGCCGAATGTATTTTCGGCAATATTTATGGGATGATGCTTTTCTACCTATCGGTAGCGGCATTCATCATTTGGTGGAGTATGAAAAAATCGGCGTTAGCTAAGGCTGCAACAGCCAAACTATTTACCGAATCTTAAAACAAAAAAAAGGGCATTCTAATTGGATGCTCTTTTCTCTTTTATAGATCTTTTAGTTTATTCTAAATGAATACTTTCTTCCCATTCGCCTAGTTTTTGTTTCAGAAGCGGATAACTATTTAAACTCGGATCTTGAGAGACTAAAGCGCTGGCTTCGGCTTGGGCTTTTTTTATATTTTCATAATCAAAGAGGGAAGCGATTTGTAGCTCGGGGAAGCCGCTCTGGTAGCTTCCGTATAATTCGCCGGCGCCGCGCATTTTTAAATCTATTTTCGCTAGCGTTAAGCCATCTCTATATTTAGTTAACGCGGTGAGACGGGCAATAGTTTTTTCGTTGGTTATTTCTTCTCTCGATGGGAATAATAAACAATAGGATTGTTCTCGTCCGCGTCCGACGCGTCCTCGAAATTGGTGGAGCTGAGCTAAACCGAAACGTTCGGCTCCCTCGATAATCATGATTGTCGCGTTAGGAACGTCGATGCCGACTTCTATGACGGCGGTGGCGACGAGCACTTGGGTTTTATTATTTAAGAAGTCCTGCATGACCTGTTCTTTGGCGGCGGCTTTAAGTTTACCGTGCAAGAGGCCGACTCGTAATTCTGGAAAAATATCTTTAGCTAATTTTTCGTGTTCTTTTTTAACGGATTTTACGCCCAGCTTATCGGACTCGTCGATCAAGGGGCAAATTATAAAGGCTTGGCGACCTTTTTTAATTTCTTGGCGGACAAAATTATAGGCGGCCGAGCGTTTTTCTTCGGTTATTATTTTAGTCAGAACCGGCTGGCGGCCACTTGGCAGTTCATTAATAATTGATAAATCTAAATCGCCATATATGGCTAGCGCTAGAGAGCGGGGAATCGGCGTGGCGGTGAGAGATAAAAAATGCGGCGCCTGATTAGTCTCTTGATTATAATTTAAAATTCTTTGCCGCTGTTTAACTCCGAAACGATGTTGTTCGTCGACGATTGCCAGCGCTAAATTTTTAAACTCAACTTTCGCTTGAATAAGCGCTTGGGTGCCAATAATAATATCAGCCGTCTGAGCATCTTTATCGCGGTGGCTGCTCGTTAAGAGAGAAATTTTAAATTTATAAGGCGCGAGCAACTTACTGATATTATTATAATGTTGTTCAGCTAAAATTTCGGTCGGCACCATGAGTGCCGCCTGTTTTTTATTCAGGACAACATTAAGCAGAGCAATAACGGCGACTAAAGTTTTGCCGCTACCGACTTCGCCTTCGAGGAGGCGGCTCATCGGTTGATCTTTTTTTAGATCGCTGAGTATTTCCCAAGCGGCTTGACGCTGCGCCTCGGTTAATTTAAAGGGCAGGGAGTCAACAAAATTTTTAGTTGCTTCGGTTTGAAATTTAATCGGGATCGCTTGCCGTCCCTTGAGTTCTGCTTTAATCATTTGCGCTTTTAGTTGACGCAAGAAAAGTTCCGTGAAGCCGAGGCGCTCCTGGGCTTCTTTAATTTCGGTTAAATTTTTAGGAAAATGAATTTGGTGTAAGGCGCGATTTAAGTCGAGTAACTTTAGACGATTTTTTATTTCTTTAGGTAGCCAGTCGATTTCTCCACCCGCGAGCGCAATTATTTCTTTAATTAAGAAACGAATTTGTTTTTGGGTTAGTTTGGCGGTCAGATGATAGTTAGGGATTAGGCCGCTAGTATGGATTAAGTCTGTCGAAGATATTTTTTCAGCAGTTGGCGCCAGCATGACTAGCTGTCCATACTTTTCACTAATCCGACCGGCTAGCGATATTTTATCACCAACGCGATAATTTTTAGCTAAGAAGGGTTGATTAAACCAAATTATTTTTAGAGAATCACTTTCGTCGCTCACCAAAGCTTCGGTGACGGCTAAGCGACGTTTAATGCTTTTACGATTTTGCATTAATTCAATAGTGCCGATAATATTAGCGTTATCGCCGACTTTAAGATCGGTGATTTTGGCATGATGAGAAAAATCTTCATAGCGGAAAGGGAAATAAAAAAGCAGGTCATGGACAGTTTCCAGACCTAACTTTTTTAAGAGAGAAGAAGTTGTTTTGCCAACGCGGTATAGTTCAGTAACGCGGGAGCGGCTAGTCAACATATAATATTAATATTGGTTGATTATATCTAGCTCGGCTATTAGTGCTTCCGCCAGGAATCGAACCTGGATTACAAGATCCGCAATCTTGTGTCCTATCCTTTGAACGACGAAAGCCTCTTAAACCAGAATCACTCGGTTTAAAAACTGCTTTTATTCTATTACAGTTTTAGTATTTTAGTCAATTGTTCCGATAGCGGCATCTCGGTTCGTTCGAGATCTTCGTCTAAGTAGCGTACTAAAAAATTACGAATCATTAGGGCGTCCATATGGCGCAAGGGGATAGATAGGCGTTGGCGTAAGTTATTTTTAAATTCTAAGTATAAATTTTTAAGACTCTGTTGCGGTTTATAGAGAACCGCAAAATTTTTAAATTCATCATAGTCATAAAATTTTTGGCCGATTTTTATTCCTTCTGGCCCTAGCTCGATATTAACCATTAAGGGTTTCCGGCCATCGTTAATAATCATTATAATAGAGGCGATGATGATTATTAAAGCAAATAGGAAATTAGAGCTGAGGCCTAAAAAAACTATTCTCCAGTTTTCCAACGAGAAGAAGGAGGTAAATAGACAGATAACGACAAAAATTCCCGCGGCGATATACCAATTACGGCTGCGTTCCGGACGGCGATATTCCGGTACCGGCCATTTTAGGTATTTATTAAGGTCTTGTGGCATATTTTTGTTATTTTTTAGCCTAGTTTGACAAGCCAGGCCATATTTTATATAGTGATTATAACATAAAAAATAATTTAACGAAAGTAATCGTTTAAGAATTATTAGCATCATTAGGAGAGGTGGCTGAGCGGTTGAAAGCGGCAGGTTGCTAACCTGTTATACGTTTTTATTAGCGTATCAAGGGTTCGAATCCCTTCCTCTCCGCGTACAAAATAAAAATACCCATTTGGGTATTTTTATTTT
>JAVHRV010000130.1:0-7006 GCA_036171815.1 Patescibacteria group bacterium | reverse complement strand
AATCGGCGGCGGCACTTATCCCCGACCAGGAGAAATATCTTTAGCACACCGGGGAGTCTTATTTCTCGACTAGTTCCCTGAATTCTCTAGGCCAGTCTTAGAAAGCTTAAGACAGCCGCTAGAAGAAGGGGAAATTAATATTACTCGTGCCCGAGAATCTATAAAATTTCCAGCTAAATTCATCTTATTAGCGGCGATGAACCCTTGCCCTTGCGGTTATCGGGGTGATAGAAACCAGGCTTGTCACTGCGGGCCGCAGCAAATTAATAAATATCGACGGCGACTTTCCGGTCCAATCATGGATCGTCTAGACCTCCACGTCGAAATGCCTCGCCTTAGTTTAGATAAACTAACCATTAAAACCAGCCAAGAAACATCCGCTATAATTCAAAAAAGGATAGAAAGAGCTACTTTAAGGCAGGCCGAACGTTTTAAAGGCCTACCATTTCTTACTAATTCCGAACTACCTAGTTCGCTCATCAAGGATTTTTGCCCCTTAGACAGGTCGGGTCGAGACTTACTCGCTAAAGCCGCCGAGCCGCTAAATTTATCCGCCCGGGCCTACTTTAAAATAATTAAACTAGCTTTGACGATCGCCGACCTCGAAGTCGAAGAAAGAATTCTTACCAGACATTTAGCCGAGGCCTTGCAATACCGGATTAAATTGGAATAATGCTTATTTTTTGTTATAATAGAAATATTGATAGTAAAAAATAATATGTATAAAAAAATAAGTATTTTATTACTGCTAGTCGTTTTTTTGCTGAATGCCGGTTTAGGCTGTAAGTCCGTCGATCAGAAAACTCAGGACGCTATGAAACCGATTACCCTAACTTATTGGCGAGTGTTTGATGACGAAGATGCTTTCCAAGAAATTATTAAGAAATATAAAGTTTTGCATCCCTATATTACTATCGAATACCATAAACTACGTTATGAAGAATATGAAACAGCTCTCCTTAATGCTCTGGCCGAAGACCGGGGGCCCGATATATTTTCTATTAATAATACTTGGATAAAAAAATACCAAAATAAATTAGCGCCGCTACCCGAAAGTACTACTCTAGTTTATCCGGTTATGACCGGCACTATTAAAAAAGAAGTTAGCTCTGAGTTAAGAATTAATCGCAGCTTATCTTTGAAAGAATTAAAAGATAATTTTGTCGACGTCGTCGGACATGACGTAGTTCTAGATGATAATAAAATTTATGGCCTACCCTTATCAGTCGACACTCTGGCCATGTTCTATAATAAAGATTTGCTCAACGACGCGGGTATTAGCCAAATACCGCAATATTGGAATAATGAATTTCTGCAAGATGTTAAAAAATTAACCAGGCAAGATCCTAAAAAAGGCTTAATTCAGGCGGGAGTCGCTTTAGGCGGCAGTGCGAATATCCAGCGTTTCAGCGATATTATCTCCGTTTTAATGATACAAAACGGGGCGGACATGATGATTGATAATCAAGTTACTTTCAACCAAATTCCGGCCGACAGTAAGGATCTGAGCTATAACCCGGGTTTAGAGGCGGTTCGTTTCTATGCCGACTTTGCTAATCCCCTTAAAGAATCTTATTCTTGGAACAGCGAGCTGCCGAACTCTTTGGATATGTTTATTAATGGCAATCTCGCTATTATGTTCGGTTACTCTTACAATTTACCGACCATTAAAGCGCGTGCGCCTAAATTAAATTTTTCCATAGCCAAGTTACCACAAATTGAAGGCAATCCCCCGACTAATATTAATTTCGCCAATTATTGGGTAGAAACCGTGGCTAAAAAAAGTCCTCATCAAAACGAAGCCTGGGATTTTATTCAATTCATGACTAAACAGGAACAAGTCAAAAGCTACCTCCAGGCAACCAATTACCCTACGGCTTTAAGAGCGCTCATTACTTCAAATAGTAGTGACGAAACGAAAGTATTTACTGATCAAGTCCTCACCGCTAAAAGTTGGTATCGGGGACATAACGCCCAAGCGGCCGAAGAAGCTTTAAAAGAAATGATTGACACTATTGCCAAGAGTACGGTTGATCAAATTCAAAATATCATTAACATGACCGCAGCTAAAATTCAACAAACTATTGACTAATCTCTTTAATATTTATGGATAAAAATTTACCAAAAATTATTAGTCGACTATTGGGTCTAATATTCATTTTTAATATCTGCCTGGCTTGGCCGGCTCAAGCGGCGACCGGAATCCCCGCTTCCATAATAGACTCCACAGCCTCGGCTTACCAAACAGGCAATTATCAACTTAACGATTTTACTCTTCTGGCCATTAGAATATCCCAAATGATTTTAGGCATAGTCGGTTCTTTGGCTCTAGTGATGTTTATTTACGGCGGTTTTATGTTTCTTATTTCTTCTGGTTCGGCAGAAAAAATAAAAACCGCTCAAAATATCCTGGTCGCCGCCGTCATCGGACTAGTAATCGTTTTTGCTAGCTATTTAATTATCCAAACCGCTCTCAAAGCGATCGGACTTTCCTGGGACGGCGGTTTGCTTAAAATTAAGTAACCCTAAAATTATTAAACCATAAGTTAAACTAATAAAAAATGCCAATTTTTATTCCTAAGAAACTTCCGCTCGAAGAAACTATCGGTGAACAACTAAGAAGAGCTAGACAATATAAAAATTTAGGACTGGAAAAAATAGCCCAAAAATTAAATATTAGAAAAGAGTATTTATCCGCCATGGAAGAAGAAAATTTTGATAAATTACCAAGCGGTTTATACGGACGAAAATTCTTAAAAAAATATATCAATTTTTTAAAAGTAGAAACGAAAGAAATAAATAACCAGCAAAAAACTGGTTATGCCCCCATCACCGGCGACAATCCTTTTTCCCAAAAAATAGTTAAAAAAAATAATTTTATAATATTCCCCCGAATAGTTAAAAATGTTCTAATTGTCGGCGGCATCCTAATCTGTTTTCTATATCTTATATTTTATTTCCAAAAAATAGTCACGCCCCCGAAATTAATAATCTATCAACCGGAAAAAAATACTCTCACTAAAAATAAATCTATTTTAGTTAGCGGCCAAACAGAAGCGGAATCAGAAATAAAGATTAACAACCAAATTGTTTTAAGCGACCAGACTGGCTCTTTTTCTCAGACGGTTAATCTGAAAAAAGGGCTCAACACTATAATAATTAGCGCCCAAAAAAAATATAGCCAAGCCCAAATAATTACTAGAGAAATATTAGCTGAATAAATATGAATCGCATTAAAAGAACCGCCCTATTTGACATTGAAGCTATTTTAAGTAAAATAGGCATAGAGGAGGGTCAAAAAGTCGCTGAGTTAGGCTGTGGAAATTTCGGTTTTTTTGTTTTTCCCTTAGCTCACTTAACCGGCCGCTACGGAAAAGTCTACGCTGTTGATATTCTAAAGTCTACTCTAGAAGAAATTGGCCGAGAGGCGAAAAAAGAGAACCTGCCACAGATTACTCCGGTCTGGAGCAATTTAGAAATATTCAAAGCTACTAAAATAGAAACGAGTAGTCTAGATAGCGCCCTATTAGTCAATATTCTTCACCAATCAGACAAAAAAATAGAAATCCTCCGGGAAGCTATCCGACTCTTAAAAAGAGGAGGGAAATTACTAATTATGGAATGGAAAAACAGCGATTTGCCTTTCGGCCCCGGTAAAGACAGGCGCGTCAAACTTGAAGCCCTAAAAACAGCGATCCCTAAAATCGGCCTTAGCGTACTAGAAGAATTCGAAGCTGGGCCATACCATTACGGCCTAATCCTAATTAAGTTATAATAAATATTCAAAATACACTATATGAAAATTTTTTTAACCTTAAACTATTGGTTTAATCTTCGTCCCGAACCGTTAACTTCTTTAGCCGAAAAAATCTTTGATTCCACAATTATCGTCTTACTTCTAATAACTATAATTTTAGCTCTTACTAAACGACGCGGCGGATTATACCGCGGAACCTTAAACAGCTTCTATAATTTTAGCCTCGCTAATACTCTGATCGGCCTATTCATCTTTTTTTCCAATTATGAACTAATTCCCTTCTTCGCCGCTCGCTTCTGGTTCGCTATCTGGGCGCTTATCATGTTAATTTGGTTAATATTTATCTTTAAAAAATTAAAAACCATCCCCCGCGCTAAACAACAAATAGAAAAAGAAAAAGAATTAAAAAAATACTTGCCTTAAAAAATTCTAGTCTAAAATTACTCTTAACCAAACAAAGCCTCGATCGGGGCTTTTTTGTCTTTATGAATAACAAAAAATAAAATGAATAACAAAAAACAAATCGGCCAGCAAGGAGAATCACTAGCGGAAAAATATTTAAAACAACAAGGTTACGAAATTATTGCTAAAAATTATCGTCTCGGTCGTTTAGAATTAGATATCATTAGTAAATATAAAAATAACTTAATATTCGTAGAAGTCAAAACTCGACAAAAAACCAGCGCTAGCTGGCTGGATAATAATCTCCATCATCAACAAGTAAATAATCTAAAACGAGCTTTAACAATTTTTTGTTCAACTAAACACTATAACCCTGAAACCGCTCGGCTAGATCTTATTGTCATTATGATTGATCAGGCGGCCGGAGTCTATACGCTTAAGCATTATCCTGACATTTTTTGATTTTTTTAAGCCGCTGTCTAAAAGATATAAGATTCTTGAAAAAAATTAGACTATCACGAAATAATTTTACTTTACTCTGGCGGCGACTAAATCTATTTTCTTGCCAATTAACCGGAACTTCCTTAACCCGATAACCTAAAAATCGCAATAGCACTACCAGCTCGGTATCAAAAAACCAATAATTATCCCTCAAAAACGGCTGAATCTTCAAAAAAGTCTCCCGACGAACAGCTTTAAAGCCGCATTGCAAATCAGTAATATTCTGGTTAAGAATTACCTGGGACAAGAAACTATAAGCCCGGGAAATTACTTCTCGGCCTAAAGATCTTTTAGTTTCTGCGCCTGACACAAAACGAGAGCCGACCGCTAAATCTTGCTCATTCTTAATCAAAGGATCAACCAGGCTAAAAATATTATCTAACGATACGGCCAAATCAGCGTCCATATAAACTAAAATATCCGCCGAACTAGTCGACCAATATTGTTTTAACGCTCCCCCGCGCCCCGGTTCTTTTATTTCAATAAAATCTAACTCTTGCGGAAAACGTAACTTAAAATCGGTCAAAATTAACCGCGACGAATCCGTCGAGCCGTTTAGGACACCGACTATTCGCCAAACAAATGGAAAATTAGACTGGCGGCAATAAATCAATAATTTATCCAGACTATTTTTTAGAATAAGTTCCTCATTTTTTATCGGCAAACAAAAATCAACTAACATATACCTTAAGCTAACCTCTTATTTCTTAAATAAAACAACGGCGCCATAAAAACTAGCCACTGGCTGATAATTTTGTTTAATATAATTATCAACCACATTATCCTGATTATAATGATACTTCTCTACCCCCCGATAATACAAGACCGCACAGTCGGGATCGTTCTTTTTAATTTCCTGGCTTGCTTGCAAAAATTGTTCAGCGGTATGGTGATTCGTAATTAACCAATGGAAAGACGAAGCCGATAGTTTTCTGGTCTCTAAATAAATAAAGGGCAAAAACGGACCAGCATAAATAAAGCGACTATGACAATTACTTTTAAGAAAAGTAATGAAATCATCGGGTTGCTGCCCGCGCGAATAAACTACTGGGACAATAATATTATAAAAATTTACCAATAAAACAAAAACTACAATAGTCGTAGTGAGACTAATTAGCAAACCCGACCGATTAAGCGGCCACCAACTCGCTTTTGGCCAGCCTTCTAAAAATAAGAAAGAGAAAATTATTAAAAAGGGGGCGATAATAAAAGATATATGGTAATAGTCCGGCAGAGAATAGGTAGTTAATAGAAGGCCGGTTTGAATATAAAATAAAAAATTTAACACTAAAATATTCCGGCGACTCGTCCGAAGCCAGCTAAATATTAATATGCCTAGAAGCACCAACCAAATTAAATAATTATTATCTAAAGTTTTTGTATATTGAAAAAAAGGAAATCCAATAAGATATTTAAACAATAAAGCAGGCGACCATTTAAAAAATAAAAGGCTAAGCGGCCCCGCCGCTAAGGGTAAAAACCAAATTAACGTCATTTTAGACGTCCGATCTTTAAAATAAAAAAATAAAAGCCAAAAAAATAAAAACAGAGTCAGCTCTAAACCAATAGTTTGCAGAAAAATAATAGCTATTCCTGATAATAAGGCGCTTAATAATATCCGCCACTGACTGGCCGCTAAAAACCCATTAATAAATAAATACACGGCAGCGAAAACAAAAAGTAAAACATAATTATGGGAGGTTATTATCGGCCAATAAATAGTCGAACAAACAAATAGACTGGTCGCCAAATAAGCGGTCTGGCTATTTAGCAGCTGGGCTAATTTAAAAACTAAAATAACCGATAAAAATAAAGACAAGATAGAAATTATCAAAACCGTTATATAGCTAACCCCTAATAATTGCCAAATCATCCAAATTACATAAAAAGTTCCCGGCGCAGTGAAAGCAAAAAAATCTCGATAAATCTCTTGGCCGTTGAATAAGCTCCAAGCGCCGCTCAAAAATAATCCATTATCAGAATCAAAACGATTAGAAAAGAAATGTAAAATAACTAATAATAACAGGATTGACGACCAAAAAATTAAAAAAAATATGCGCTTATTTTTTAACATAGATAGTACTAACGTCATCTTTAAACAGTGTCGACCAATCAGGGGACGACTCTAAATATTCTCTTAAATAATTACGGCTACGCAAGTCTTCTTCTTTAATCCCAAAAATTATTTTTTCCCAATTTTCGGCTTTGATGTCCTTCTCTTTAGTAGGGATCAAGACCAAAGCAATCTGATAACTTTCTAGTTTGGCTCGGATATCGATATCTGATCTAAAAAAATCTAAATATTCTTCTAAATAGGTCTGCCCCGCTAATTCTACCTGGGGTAAG
>JAVHRV010000129.1:0-7058 GCA_036171815.1 Patescibacteria group bacterium | reverse complement strand
ACTCGAGTGAACAACAGCGATTCTCTGCTTTCCGCCCGGCTGATTCATCTTTCCAAAAATGCAAAAAAAACTCCAGCGACATTATAACCCTGATTTTTTAGGAGTTGAGCCGCCACGCTAGAATCAACTCCGCCAGACATAGCGACCAACACTTTAATTTTAGATAGTTTTTTATTCATGTTTTTATTATCTAAAAATATTTTAAAACTAGCAAGCGAGGGGAACTATTATTAGATGATGATCGGATCACTTCTCTTTATTTTTATCTATTGCTTTTTGAATAGCGCGTAAGCCTAACATTGCACAATTTTCGCGTCTATCACTAATGGGCACGCCCAGAATCTTAATAATATCAGCAAATTTATATTTTAAAACTTTGGCCACATTATCGCCAACTAATTTTTCGCTTAGAATTGAAATGCTGGCCTGAGAAATCGCACACCCTTGGCCGAGGTATTTGATGGTATAAATCTTTGGCCCAGACAATTTAAGAAAAACCGTTAATTCATCGCCGCAAGACTGATTCTTTTCATAAGACGCTAAATCGGCGCGAGCCAGCACCTCTTTATTGCGGGGGTTTTTATAATGGTCGAGAATATTTTGAGCATAAATATCCATATTAGTTAAATTTCTTTTTAAGCTCGATTAATTTTTTAATAAAAAAATCAATCTCACGTTTAGTATTATAAAAATTTAAACTAGCCCGCAAACTAGCGCTGCAGCCTAAATGATTATGCAAAGGCTCGGCACAATGTTGACCGGCTCTAAGAATAATTCCTTCTTGACCTAATAAATCGGCGGCGTCGTGTGGATGAATCCCTTCGACTATTAAAGAAAAGATTGGTAATTTTGGTTCAGCGGTACCAAGTATTCTTATAAATTTTAGAGTCTTTATTTTATCTAAAAAATATTGCTCAAGCTCTTTTTCTTTAGCCCGGATCTCCGCCCAACCTAAATCACTTAAATACTGACAAGCCGCCGCTAGGCCGATAACTCCGGCAATATTCGGTGTTCCCGCTTCAAATTTATAGGGTAGGATATTAGGCGTAAACGAATCAAGAGAAACGGTGCTAATCATGTCTCCGCCGCCCAAAAATGGCGGCATTGCCGCAAGCAACTCGCGTTTTCCGTACAAAACCCCTGTGCCGGTCGGCCCGAGCATCTTGTGGCCAGAAAAGACTAAAAAACTACAGTCTAAATCATGGACATTAACTGGTTGGTGCGCTAAAACTTGAGTGGCATCGATTAACGTAATAATGCCATGCGCCCGAGCTAATTTAACTATTTTTTTTATGGGATTAACTATGCCTAGCACATTAGAAGCATAACTAAGACCTAAAAATTTAACTCCCGGCTGCAAAATTATTTTCTGGGCCGCCATGAGGTCTAACCGGCCGTCAACTTTTATGGGAATATATAATATCTTAAAACCAATTTTTGTTTTCAGTTGTAGCCAAGGAACGATATTAGAATGATGTTCGGCAATACTTAAAACTAAGATATCGCTTTTTTTTAAATTAGCCTCTCCCCAGGAACGCGCGACTAAATTAATTGATTCGGTGGCGCCGCGAGTAAAGATTACTTCCGCTCGCTTGGCCGATATAAAGGCGGCGATGATATCCCGTGACTTCTCGTAACGTTTAGTGGCTTCTTCGGCGAGGGGATTTATCCCCCGATGAACATTCGAATTAAACTTAGAATAATATTCCGACGTTGCTTTAATCACGGCTAACGGTTTTTGCGTCGTCGCCGCATTATCAAAATAAACGAGCGGCCGGCCGACGATTTTTTTTGTTAAGATAGGAAAATCACTTCGTTTAATCATATTTATTGTTTTGTTTTTATCAATTCAGTCCGGCGTTTACTAATTAAGACCGAAATTATTTTAGCGACTTTTTGATCCTCAATACTGGCGATAAAACGTTCCGTTAAAGAATTAATAATTAATTTTTTAATTTGGCTGATCGTCAAACCGCGAGCTTGTAAATAAAATAAATCTTCAGCGCTAAGATTAAAGGTGCTCGCTCCGTGACCAGCCTTAACTTCATTGGCGGCAATCTTTAAACCTGGCAAAAATCGACCACTCGCCTGATCACTTAATAAATACAATTTCATATCAATTCGAGAATCTGTTCCCTGTGCCTCGGGCTTAATTATTATATCAGAATAATAGGCCGCTTTAGCCTGGTCATCTAATAGTTCGGTCACTAAAAATTTACCTTGACTATTAGGCGCCTGAAATATGTAATTATCCTGTATTTGTGAATCCTGTTTAGCGATTTGATAGAGGAAGGCTTGGCTATCCAAAAAACTAGCGCGACCCAAATAATTATTAATCTGCGCTTGAATATTGCCAGCGCCAAAATAAGCCTGGCGAGAATACAAGCGCGAATTATCACCGATATATATCACCCTTGTTAATTGATTGAGGCTAAGCGCCGGATTATCAATAATTAAAATATATTTAACCAAACACTGCCGGCCAATATTAATTTGCAGATTACTCCTAAGACGACCATTGTTAATATGGTCTAAAATAAGGAGCTCCTCCCCATCAGAAATAATTATTTTTTTATCGGTCGCCTTAACTATTTTTTGTTTCATATTTCTGTCTCCCAAATTATTTTTTTTAACCAACGCTATTTTCCATTTCTAATTCAACCATTCGATTCATTTCTACTGCATATTCCAGAGGTAATTCTTTAACAATGGGCTCAATAAAGCCATTAACAATCATGGCGCTCGCCGCCCCCTCGCTTAAACCTCGACTTCGCAAATAAAAAATATCTTCTTCGTTTAATCGACCGGCGCTAGCCTCGTGGGCTAAGACCGCGGTGGCATTTTTAATTTTAATAAGCGGGATGGTGTCCGAAGAGGACTGATCATCTAAAATAAGCGCATCGCATTTAATATTAGATACGGCGCCGCTCGCGCCTTCAGCAATATCAATTAAACCTCGATAAATAGCTTGACCGCCCCCTTTGCTAATACTTTTCATAACGATATTTGAACTGGTATTAGGAGCCTGGTGAATTACTTTCGCTCCCGTGTCCTGGATCTGGCCTTGATTAGCGAAAGCGACACCCAGATGATCGGCGCTCGCTCCCTCCCCTATTAGGACTGAACAAGGATAAAGCATAGTTACATTACTACCGAAATTTCCCCCGACCCATTCCATATGCGCGTCAGTATTAACTAGGGCTCTCTTCGTATTTAAATTATAGGCATCTTTACTCCAGCTCTCCACACTACTATATCGGAAACGCGCTCTGTCTTTAACAAAAATTTCCACACAACCGGCATGAAGCGAATCAACACCGTAACGGGGAGCGCTACAACCCTCAATATAATGAGCCTGCGCTTCTTCCTCAACGATGATTAAGGTATGTTCAAATTGTCCCATCCCCTTCGCATTCATGCGAAAGTAAGCTTGCAAAGGTAAATCAACTTTTACTCCTTTAGGAATATATAAAAAAGTTCCACCGCTCCAAACTGCGCCATGTAAGGCCGCAAATTTATGGAGAGTCGGTGGCACGACGCGCATAAAATATTTTTTAACTAACTCTTCATGCTGAGATAAAGCGACATCTAAATCTTCAAAAATAACTCCCTGCTCTCGGTATTGTTCTTTTAAACTATGATAAATCACCGTTGACTCATATTGCGCGCCAACGCCGGCTAAAATTTCCTGTTCTGCCTTAGGAATTCCTAATTTAGCAAAAGTATTTTTAATGTCCATTGGCACGTCCGCCCAAGTCTGAGACTGTTTATCAGTAGCTTTAGCGTAATAAGTTATTTGATCAAGCCTTAAACGGCTTAAATCTGGACCCCAGTTAGGCAGGGACATTTCTTGATATAATTTTAAAGAGGCTAAACGCCGCTCGAGCATCCAAGCTGGTTCTTTCTTTTCTCGGGAAATAAAACGGACCAGTTTTTCATCCAAACCAGGCTTAGTTTGATCCATATAAGAAGCCTGATTATAAGAATCCCACATCGAACTATGGCCGGTCGGATCGGCTTCATTTTTTATTTTTACATCGCTCGCCGGCGATAATTTTACTTTTTTAATTTTTGACATATTACTTAATCGGTAATGTTAGAGAACCCCTCTTTTTCTAACTGTTTAGCCAAGGCCGGACCGCCGCTTTTGATGATTCGACCTTTTGACATCACGATGACTTTATCAGCTGATAAATATTGCAGAATTCTAACATAATGAGTAACCACTAAAGCGCTGGTATTTTTCTGCTTAAATCGTTTAAGGGCGCGACCCACTACTTGCAGGGCATCGACGTCTAAACCCGAGTCGATTTCGTCAAAAATAGCCAAAGAAGGTTTAAATAGGGCTAACTGTAACATTTCTGATTTTTTCTTCTCACCCCCGGAAAATCCCTGATTAAGATAACGCTTACTCCAATCGCCGCTGATTTTTAATTTAGCAATTTCTTCATCTAGACGTTTCTTAAAAGCAAAAACATCAGATGTTTTTTGTCCTCTCGCTTTTTCTAGAGATTTGTAAGCATCAAATAAAAAAGGATAAAAATCCAGACCGGCAATTTCTCGGGGCTGCTGCCAGGCTAAAAATAAACCTAAGGCCGCCCGCTCCTCCGGTTTTTTTGCCGTAATATCGACGCCCTTAAAAATAATTTGTCCCGAGTCAATCCGATAAGCGGGATGACCCATTAAGACATTAGCTAAAGTACTTTTGCCAGAACCATTAGGTCCCATGATTACGCAAGTGCTACCCGACTTTATTTTTAAATTAATATTATCAAGAATTATCCGGTCGCCGACCGAAACGCTTAAATTTTTCAAAATTAAAATATCCATATTTTTAAACGGTATTTTATTGACTAATAAGTTTTACTAAAGAAGCTAAAGTTTTTTTATGTAAGGAAGTCTTAATATCGCCTAAAATATGTTCCCAAATAAGGGGCAAACTACAATTAGCTAAACCGGGACAAATCTTTTTGTGCCTAATAAGGCAACGTGGACTAATTGGGCCATCTAAAATCTCTAAAATTTCTAGAACCGATATCCGCGAGGCGGAGCGAGCTAAAAAATAGCCACCCCGAGAACCTTCCCGACTTTTAATTAAACCCGCCCGAACCAAGATTCGAGAAATTTGAATTAAATAAATTGAAGAAATTTGTAAATTTTTAGCTAAACCAGACAAAGACAGAATTTTCTGTTTATTCTTGGCTAGTTCAACCATAATCATCAAACCGTAATCGGTCCGAGTTTTTAAATGAAACATAGGATCATTTTAATTATAAGTAAATTCATTATAGTTAGTATTTCCCAAAAAGTAAAGAGCCGCTAATAGAGCGGCCCTTTAATTTATAGCGATTGGACAATGTACATTGAACTACACATTAGATAATGGACAATGTGCTTTGCCCCTTTTTACTGTCGAGCTTGAATTTTAATATTAAATTTTATTTCATCATTTATCACTTTATCTCCCAAATCTTGAAAAAACTTACCGGAACGATATTTTATATCCCAAATAGTTCGATCAATACTAAAACTGCTAACCGCCTGTAATAATCCATCATTACTAGTTATCTTAGCGTTAAAAGTTACCGGCGCAGTTTTATTTTTTATAGTTAAATCGGCCGCAATTAAGTAAGTACCGTCCTCTTGAATTTTTGGCACGCTCGTAATAACTAAACGCGCCTCGGGATAAGTCGCGGTCGAAAAGAAATCATCGCTACTTAAGTGTTTTACGAGAGCCTCAATATTCTGATCGTTACTTATCTTAGCCATATCAATAGTAAACGATCCGCCCATTAATTGATTATTCTTAATTTCTAACTGTCCTGATTTAATCGCGGTGAACCCGGTATGAGTCGCCCCGACGAGATAATTAGCCCCCCAAGCCACTTGACTGTTGATAGTATCAACCTGGTACTCACCATCTTTTAAAACAACGTCGCCAGAGACGGACGGAGCGGCTTCCTTTGAGCTAGCCGTTAAGACATTAGCCTCTTCAGCTGCTTCCTGGTTTTTACCGTCATTATTTGACGATAATGGGCCAGTTGCCGTGTCTAGCGACCGACTAGTGGCCTTAGATAAACCGCAGGCACTAAGGAATAATAAACTTAGACCTAAAACGACGATTAACATAAATTGTTTCATATTTTTGTTCTACGCGTCCGCTCTTTAAAAGGCAGATCGTAAAGATAATTTATTAAGTTATTCTATTATAGCTTAAAGCTAACATTGACACAAGTACATACCTATTGATATAATACAGGATAATAAGTAAGTATAAGAAACATATGTCTCATAAAGATAAATTTAAATGCCACGCGGCCGTCCAAACAACTTTAGAGGTTATTGGCCATAAATGGAAACCACTCATCCTCTGGCACCTCTTAGAAGATAAACGGCGATTTGGTGAATTGGAAAAAAGCCTTAAACCAATTTCTCAAAAAATACTCGCTAGCGAATTGCGGGCCTTAGAAAAAAATAAAATAATTCATCGTGAAGTTTACCGCCAAGTGCCGCCCAAAGTAGAATATTGGATTACCCCTTACGGCCTAACCCTTAAGCCTCTCTTAGAAAAGCTGGCTCTCTGGGGCGAAAAACATCGTTCCCACAAGACTAAATAATAAAATTTATGCCCAAATTTTTGATTATCTACGCTCATCCTAGTCACGCCGGACACCACGGCTATTTGCTAGAACAGCTCCAAACTAAACTTAAAACAAAAAATATTGAATTTAGTTTAATAGATCTTTACGCTATTAACTACCAGCCAATTTTAAAAGACTCTGAACTTTATAGCTCAGGACGTCGGGCGGTTAGTGAAGAAAATTTAGAATTTCAAAGACAAATTAAAGAAGCGGACCGTTTAATCTTTATCTATCCTACTTGGTGGCAAAATATGCCAGCGATTCTCAAAGGCTTTATTGATCGAGTTTTCACCGCCGAATTCGCTTTTGTCTATAAAAATGGTTTACCGGTCGGATTACTAAAAGGTAAAAAAGCGGCGGTTTTCACGGCGGCCGGCGGACCGCGCTGGTATTCCTTATTTTTAACTAATAATAGCG
>JAVHRV010000128.1:0-27360 GCA_036171815.1 Patescibacteria group bacterium | reverse complement strand
GTGGCCGGTCAGCGTAGCCTCGATAGCGACTTTAGCTGTTTCGGAGTCGCGGATTTCGCCAATCATCATGATGTTAGGATTTTGTCGCAGTAAAGAGCGCATGGCTGCTGGAAAAGTATAGCCGCGTTCTTCGTCAATTTGGGTTTGCATAATACCGGGTAGTTGATATTCAATAGGATCTTCGACAGTAATTATCTTAACATCAGGTCGATTTAGCTTATTTAAAATACTGTATAAAGTAGTGGTTTTTCCCGACCCGGTTGGACCGGTTGTGATAATAATTCCGCGGGTTTTTTTCATGGCTAATTGTAGGGCGTCGAAGGCGACGGAAGTTATACCGAGATTCGCCATATCTAGATTGGCGGCCGAAGAAGAAAGTAGGCGGATAACAATAGTTTCTCCGTAACCGCCAGCGATTATAGAAAGACGACAATCTATTTTGCGTTCCGCGAAGTAAATACTAAATCGTCCATCGAAGGTCGCCCGTTTAATATTAGTCGGTTCGCCCGCCAGAATTTTGATTTCCGATAGTAAGGGTAAGTAGCTAGTTTTAGGGAGATTTAAAATATCATGCAGAACGCCATCAATTCGAAAACGAATTTTAACGTCATTTTCTGTCGGTTCAATATGCAGATCCCCCGCGTCAGACGATACGGCTAAGGCCATGACTAAGCTAACTAGATTACCAGTTGGTATTTCTTTAATTGTTTCAGCTATTTTAGTGATATCACGGCTCAGTTCAGCGGCTAATTTAATTTCGGCTGGTTTTATTTTTATGCCTCGGCCAATTGTTTGAGAAATCACTATATCGTATAGTTCATTAATATAATCGAAGTTTCCAATTACTCGATAGACTTCTTCTAAAGAGCTGATTCCCTCCAGAGCCTTGAGAACGCCGTCTTGGAGCATAGTAATCATCCCATCCTCTACGGCTTGTTGAAGAATTTTAAAGGAGGGAGCGTTGTCGACAGTTAACTGTTTTATTTTATCGTTCATGGTAAAAATTTCGTAGATGCCGCAGCGTCCTTTATAACCAATTTCACTACAGAATTCGCAACCCGCTCCCGCTTGATATATTTTAGGCAAATCAGCTGGGACAGCCACTCCGGCCTTCGGGGAAATTACCGCTAATATTTTATTAACTTGTTCTGTTTCTTCCGGAGTCAAGATTTTTTCTTTTCGGCAATGGGGGCATAGGCGCCTAATTAATCGTTGGCCGATGACCGCATTAACTGAGGGAACTAAAAAATAAGGTTTAACGCCCATGTCGATTAAGCGGGGGATAACGCCAGCCGCGTCGTTGGTATGTAAAGTTGATAAGACAAGATGGCCGGTTAAGGAGGCCTGGACAGCTATTTCAGCGGTTTCTAAATCTCGGATTTCTCCGACCATCACGACATTAGGATCTTGGCGGAGTATAGATCGTAGTCCATCAGAGAAAGTGTAGCCGCGTTTGTTATCAACTTGGCTCTGATTAATTCCTTTAATTTGATACTCAATTGGATCCTCTAAGGTAATTATTTTTGTGCCGGGTTGGTTAAGCTTATCTAAAATAGCGTATAAGCTGGTAGTTTTTCCCGATCCCGTTGGCCCGGTCGTTAAAATAAGGCCGTTAGGTTTAGAGATTTCTCGTTTTAGAATCGGTAGTATCTCCGGGCGAATACCAAGCTCGTCAAATTCTAAACCGGCTGCGGCCGAATCTAGAATTCTCATCACGACGCTTTCTCCATAAGCCGTCGGTAAGAAGGAGCAGCGGACATCAATATTTTTATTGGTTAAATAAATAGAAAAACGGCCATCCTGTGGTTTGTTAGTGATATTTATTTTTACCTTAGCTAGTATTTTTAAGCGAGCGACTATTTTTGACCATTTATCTTTACTAATCGTGGCGGCTTGTTGTAAAACGCCATCAATTCGAATTCTAATAGCGACATCGGCCTCTTCGGCTTCAATATGGATATCGCTGCCGCCGACTTTAATAACGGTCGCCATTATTAGAGTGATAATGTCACTAATATTTACGTCATTTATTTTTTCTTTTAAATTATGATAGCTAGTAATTGCTTCTTTAAATTTTTCTAAGCTGGCTTCGTTTATTTCTAATCCCTGTTCATATTTTTTTGTTTTCGGCAGAGATTTATAGGCCAGCCAAGCTAGGTCTAGACTCGACTTTGATATTAGATATAATCTGATTTCTGCGAAATAACGTTCTTTTAAATCGATTAGCTCGTTTTCGACTTGTTCGGTCGGCTCTAGACAGGCTAAACGGATATTTTTGCCATCATAATAAAAACAGACAGCAGCTAATTCTCGGGCGCGCTCTTCACTAATCAGGGAGAGCGCCTCGGGGCTGATAGGAAAACCGGCTAAATTAACGTAATCTAAACCGGAATCATCAGCCTCTTTTTTAGTTTGTTTTTCAATTTCTTTTAATTTTATCTCATCTTGCTTTTTAGCAAAACGACCGGTGATGCTCTCTTCATCATCGGTCGGGTTAATTAGCTTAGAGATAGAGTCGAAATCACTCATAATTTTCTACTGGTTTATAAATCTTTAGCGCTGGAAGAGTCTTTCTAGCTTAGCGAGAACATTATTTTCTTTCAAGCTTAAAAAAAGTTTAGTCCAAGAGATGATTTGAAAGGTTACCAGGATGGAACCAAAAATAACAATCAGAATAATAGCCAGGAAAATAATTAAATTGGCGAGCCAACTTATTTGAAGCATTAAGCCTAACAGGAGAAGGGGGAGTAGGAAGATAGATAAGATAATGACAATCACCCCGCTGGCTAAGAAATTTATGATAAATAAAATTATAGCCATTTCTACGCTCACTAGCCAGTTATCTCGAAATAATTTCCAAGCGTGGTTTAAAGAAGCGACTAGAGATTTTTCTTCTAAAACGGTGTAGGCGATGGCGTATTTTATAATTAAAGATATCGCTAAGGATAAAGGGATAAATAATACGAAAAGAATTGTATAAATAGTTGCTAAAAGCCAGGTATCATTTATAACCATCAGGAGGAGCGGCAGGCTGATAATGACGAAGATAAAAGTGGTTAGTAGTTTGGCGGTGATGTTGAGGAATAGAACGGGCAGAAAATAGGGCGATACTTTAGTAAAACTTTCGCGAATACTTAGTTTAATTTCCTTTTTTTTGTTGTTTAATATTTTTTTAGCGTCATCGACTAAAGCCGCCTGAGAAATAATTGCTAACCAGATGAAAGTTACGATTAAAATAATTGATAAGAGTAGAACGGTCAGAGCATTCAGGATTGTCCAAAAATCATAGGTGAATAGTTCTACTAGACCCAGAGCGAAACTTTTTAATAAATCAACGGCGCTAACGAATTGACTGAAGAAAAGATAGGAGCCATCAATAAGACTCTGATTTAGGTTTTGAGTTAGTAATTGATACTCCCAAGATCCGCTGCCGGCGACAATCGCGGCGAATAAACCAAATAACCATAAATGTTTATATTGCCAAGTGGCCGAAAAAGATTGTTTTAGTAAGGCACGATAAGAAAACATAGATTTATAAATTAATTTTTGTCTTATTTGTTTATTATTTTTATTGTCCGGAATCAATTGAAAAATATAAAAAAGTCTGATAATATTATAACATAATTTGCTAATTGGTGCCAAATATTAATATATTAATGTATGTCTCAGATAATTACCGATAAAAAATTGATTGAAGAGGTCTTAAGTCGGGGGGTTGAGAAGATTTATCCTAGCCGCGCCGCTTTAGAAAAAAAGCTGTTGAGCGGTGAGAAAATTAAATTATACTGTGGTTATGACCCCACTTCGCCGTCTTTACAGGTTGGTAACGCCGTTGCTCTTAATAAACTAGCGCAATTTCAGGCGCTCGGTCATGAGATTATTTTTTTAATAGGTGATTTTACTTGTATGATCGGCGATCCGACTGATAAGAAAGCGGTTAGACTCCAAATGACTCGGGATGAGGTTTTAAATAACGCCCGAGATTATCAAAAACAAGCGGCCGCCTATTTAAAATTTACCGGCGATAACCCAGTTAGGCTAAAATATAATAGTGTTTGGAATGATCAATTGAATTTTGTCGATTTGATTAAGCTGGCGACTAATTTTACCGTTCAGCAGATGATTCAGCGGGATATGTTTCAGAAAAGGATCCAGGAAGAAAAACCCGTTTATTTACATGAGTTTCTTTACCCACTGGTTCAGGCTTATGACAGTGTCGTCCTAGATGTCGATTTAGAAATCGGCGGTAATGATCAAATGTTTAATATGATGTGCGGTCGCACTTTGCTCAAAACTTTAAAAAATAAAGAAAAATTTGTCATGACTTTGAAACTTTTAGCTGATGATGAAGGGAAAAAAATGGGTAAGAGCGAGGGTAACGCGGTGTTTTTTAATGAAGAACCGAACAATATTTATGGTCAGATAATGTCTTGGCCGGATGGAGCGATTAGCACCGCTTTTGAATTATGTACTAATCTACCGATGTCCGAGATTACTAAGATGACGATCGGCTTGAAAAATAAAGAGCTTAATCCACGTGATTTAAAGATGAAATTAGCGTACGAGTTAACCAGAATTATTGGCGGGGGAGAGAAAAAAGGAGCCCAAGTGGCTCAGTCGGCTCAAGAACATTTTGTGAATACTATCCAGAACAAAGAATTGCCGGAGATGATGGATATTTATTCGACGGCTCAGCCCCGGCAATTTCTCGTCGACTTGTTAGTCGAGACAAAATTAGTTAAAAGTAAAACGGAGGGTCGTCAAAAAATTAGCGAAGGAGCGATTAAGATTAAAATTGAAAAAAAAATAGCCACTAATTCCTCGGCCATGGTCGTTATAAAAGACCTAAAACAAGAATTAGAATTTGGATCGGACATTGATTCAATAATTATCCAAAAAGGAAAATTCAATTTTGTTCGAGTGCGACTTAACTAAATTTACTATGGGTTTTTTAGATGATTTAAAATTAAAAATAGTCGCGGCTTTGAATTTCGAACGAGCGAATTTTTCTTATCCACCTAATATTGCTTTAGGCGATTTAAGTTTAGCCTGTTTTGAACTAGCGAAGAGTCGCGGCGTTAAACCGACAGAGCTCGCGACGCGGTTAGCTCATGATTTAAAAAATAATTCGAACCTTAATTTTTATTTTTTAGATATTAAGGCAGTTGGTCCTTATTTGAATTTTTTTATTTCTCCCGTTTATTTAGCCGTCGGCGTTATTTCGGAAATTAGGGCGCAGCGAGAGAGTTATGGTTTTAATCAAAGCGGTTGTCGTCGGCGCGTGATGGTCGAGTATTCTAATGGTAATACGCATAAAGAGTATCATGTCGGACATTTACGTAATATTTCTTACGGCGATAGCGTGGTTAAGTTGCTTCAGGCTAGTGGTTATTTAACTATTCCGGTATCCTATGTTAACGATTTTGGCATTCATGTCGCCAAAACAATTTGGCATTGGCAGCACAACCCTGTTTTTGATGAGCGTCCTGAAGCTAAAGGATATCTTTTAGGCCATTGTTATGCTAAAGCTAGTCAGCTTTTAGTCGATAATCCGGAAGGGAAAAAAGAAGTAACGGCGATAATGAAAGAGATCGAGAGCCGCCAAGGAGACAATTATAAATTTTGGCAGATTTCTAGACAGTGGAGTATCGATTATTTCGCCTCTATCTATCAAGAACTGGGTATTAAATTTGATCATATTTTTTACGAAAGCGAAGTGATTGCCGCAGGATTAAAATTAGCCGAAGAATTATTTCAGACGGGGGTCCTAGTTAAGAGCGAGGGGGCGATTATTGCTAACTTAGAGAAGTATGATTTAGGGGTTTTACCGATTATTCGATCAGACGGTACAGCCCTTTACCCGGTTGGCGATTTAGCCTTAGCGTCGGAAAAATTTAAAAAATATCATTTAGCTGAGTCGATTTATGTCATTGATGTGCGACAGAGTTTATATTTTAAGCAGTTATTTAAAATTTTAGAATTGACGGGTTATCAGCCGGCGGTCGCTCATTTATCTTATGACTTTGTCACTTTGCCTGACGGTATGATGTCATCACGGACCGGAAATATTATCACTTATGATGAGTTAAAGAATAAAATTGTTGATAAATTGTTAATCGAAACTAAGAAACGCCATCCTCGCTGGAGCGAGTATCGTTTGCTTAAAGTAGTAGATAATCTCAGTGTTTCAATTATTAAATTCGAGATGCTTAAAGTCGGGGCGGCAAAAATAATCACTTTTAATATTGAAGAAGCTTTGCGTTTTGACGGTTACACCGCTTGTTATTTACAGTATACCTACGCTAGACTTAAGAGTATTATAAGGAAGGCTGGTTTCCGCCGATTTTTTAGGCGGGCTAATTTAGAGTTATTATCTGAGCCTCTCGAAAAAGAATTATTATTGAAGATTGCTAAATATCCGGAACTAATCAAAGAGGCGACTCAGAAGTATGATCCGAGCGAATTAGCCAAATATTTATTTGAGTTAGCCCAGCTCTTTAATGATTATTATCATCGGGTTCATATTTTAAAATCGGCGACAGTCTTGCAGGTAACCCGGCTGTCTTTAATTAGATCAGTCGGACAGGTTTTACTTAATGGTTATAAAATTTTAGGTTTAAAAATTTCTGAGGAAATGTAAAAGATGAAAAAATATGAGTAAAAAAGTCCTAGATAAAATGGATAAAATAATATCTTTAACAAAAAGGCGGGGTTTTATTTTTCCGTCTTCCGAAATTTATGAAGGATTCGCCGCCGTTTATGATTTTGGTCCTTATGGCGTCGAATTAGCTAATAATATTAAGAAGGAGTGGTGGAAAGCAATGACCCAATTGCGCGATGATATCGTAGGTTTAGATTCGGCGATTTTTATGAGCCCGAAAATCTGGGAGGCCTCCGGTCACGTGACGGGGTTTTCTGATCCGTTAACAGAATGTAAGAAATGTCATACTCGTTTACGCCTTGACGCGCTGCTAGAAGAAGCGGGGATTTTTGCCGATGAGAAAATGAGCGAAGAAGAAATTAATCAGATTTTTAATACCAATAGAGAAAAAATAAAATGTCCAAGCTGTGGCGCATCGGATTTTACGCCGGGTCGAAAATTTAATTTACTAGTCCAGTCCAATCTAGGAAATTTTACGGGGGATTGGAGCAAAGAACCGGTTTATTTGCGCGGTGAGACCTGCCAGGGGATTTATGTTAATTTTAAAAATGTCGTCGACACGGCCAGGGTGAAGATTCCTTTTGGTATCGCTCAGATTGGTAAAGCTTTTCGTAATGAGATTACTGCCCGGCAATTTATTTTTCGCACTCGGGAATTCGAACAGATGGAAATGCAATATTTTGTAAAACCAGGCGATGACTTGAAGTATTATGAAGAGTGGCGTCAGATTCGTTTTCAGTTTTATCTTGATTTAGGAATTGCGGCTGGTAATTTAAAATGGCATAAGCATGAGAATTTAGTCTTTTATGCTAAAGAAGCCTATGATATTGAATATAATTTCCCTTTCGGGTTTAAAGAACTAGAAGGAATACATGCTCGGGGTAATTACGATTTAACTCAGCATAGTAAACATTCGGGACAAGAATTAAATTATCTCGACTCCGTCACGAATCAGAAATTTATTCCCCACGTGGTCGAAACTTCGGCCGGGGTTGGTCGGACTTTTTTAGCGGTTTTAAGCGAGGCGTACCAGGAAGAAGATTTAGAGGGAGAAATTAGAATAGTTTTAAAATTAAAACCAAAATTGGCACCGATTAAAGTAGCCGTTTTCCCCTTATTAAAGAATAAGCCGGAATTAGTCGCTAAAGCGCGCGCGGTTTTTAACGAATTAAAATTAACTTGGCGTTGTGAATTTGATGATAACGGAAATATTGGTAAGCGTTATCGGCGGCAAGACGAAATAGGTACG
Organism: Patescibacteria group bacterium; assembly: GCA_036171815.1. Lineage (GTDB taxonomy): Bacteria > Patescibacteriota > Patescibacteriia > Patescibacteriales > UBA12465 > UBA12465. The sequence goes on along the minus strand of JAVHRV010000128.1, from coordinate 19,450 downwards.
CCTTATTGCGTGACTATTGATTTTGACACCTTAGAAAATAATGAAGTGACGATTCGCGATCGGGATACCATGAAACAAGAACGTATTAATATCGAAGAATTATCAAAATTTTTAACGGCGAAGATTTAAATTATTAAGTCATTTAAATTTTTTATCGGTAGTGTTTTAACTAGAGCCTAAAAAATAAAATTTCCTCGCTTTCGGAATCAAGTGGGGATTTTTTTATTTTTTTTTGAAAAAACTATTGCTACTTATTTTAATTAGTTATATAATTATCTTAGTCAGGATATTTTAATTTTAATTTTTATTTATTTAAGAGGGGAGGTGATATTATGAAAAAGAAAGCGGCTAAAAAAGCGGTGAAAAAAGTTGCGAAAAAGAAAGTTGCTAAGAGAGTAGTAAAAAAGGTAGTAAAAAAGGTAGTTAAGAAGGCAGCTAAAAAAGCGACTAAAAAAAGAAAATAGTTTTTAAAATTTATTAATTATTAATTAATAAGTTTGTTTGATTTGAAAATTATACAGAAACCGTCCTGCGGAATCAGGGCGGTTTTTGTAAGGAGTTACTAATTAATGAGGCGATGATTAGGCAATCGAAATTTATTTTTAGACGATTTTTATTTTATATTTTTTTAATTCCACCTTTTTTATAATAGGAGGATGCCATTAATTATTCAAAAATTACGAGCGGGGATTAAAAAATCAGGTTTTAAGTATTTTTTAATTTTTGGTGGTATTTTGTCGGTATTATTAGTTTTATTTTTTTTAATTTTTATCTTACCTAACGCCGCCGGTTCTCTGGCGGTTACTTTCCTGGATGTCGGACAAGGCGACTCTAGCTTAATAAAAACTCCGACGGGCCGAATCATTTTAATTGATGGCGGGCCGGATAATAAGATTCTGCGACGCTTGGGCGATTTTTTACCTTTTTATCGCCGTCAGCTTGATTATCTAATTTTTAGTCATTCTCACGATGATCACATTACCGGGCTAATTGAAATTGTGCGCCGGTATAAAGTTAAACATTTAATTTACGCTCCTAGCGATTATCGTTCGCCCGTTTTAGAGGAGCTTTTAGCTGTCGTTAAGGTTCGGAATATACCGACAACGATTTTAACGAGTCGCCGACAATTATTTTTTTCCGCTGGCTGTAGTTTAGATTTGTGGAATCCTCAAGTTTTAAGAATAAAAAAAGATGAAAATAATTCTTTAATAGCTAATTTAAATTGCCAAGGACAAAAATTTTTATTGGCCGGGGATAACAGTAGCCAAGTTGAGCAAACTCTTTCAACTTCGGGTCTTAATTTAACCGCCAATGTTTTAAAAGCCTCGCACCATGGTTCTAAAAGTGCTAATAGCCTTAGATTTTTAGAGCTGGTTCGGCCCGTTTGGTTAGTTGTTTCTGTCGGCGCTGATAATAAATTCGGGCATCCTGATCCCGACCTTCTAGCTCGGGCGGCGAAATTAGGAATTACCGTTAAAAGAACAGATCAGGCCGGAAGTATTCAGTTTATAATTCCGCCCTTTGAGTATCATTAATACGGGTTATTTTGTCTATTTTTAAGGTAATTTTTAGTTGTTTTTGGTTTGACCGCTACTGATTTATTTGTTATACTAAAAATAGGTTATTAGACCTATTTTTATTGTTTTAGCTATATGATTATTACTTGGCAAGGACATTCCTGTTTTAAAATTCAGGACAAGATTGGACCGGACGGAGTAACTGTTACTACTGACCCCTTTAGTAAAGAGGTCGGTTTAAAAGTTCCTAATTTTGAGACGGATATTATTACGGTTTCTCACGCGCATCATGATCATAATAATGTGGCGGCTTTACGCGGGGAGCCTTTTATTATTGATTGTGCCGGCGAGTATGATTTTAAAGGAGTTTTAGTTGAGGGGATCGATTCTTATCATGATGACAAAAACGGGGCGGAAAGAGGGGCTAATATAATTTATCGGATTGAAATTGATGATATTTCTATTACTCATTTAGGCGATTTAGGACAAGCGCTTGATAACACTCAGCTGGAAAAATTAGCGGGAACAGATATTTTACTTATTCCGGTCGGCGGAAAATATACCTTAGACGCTAAACAGGCCGTCGAAGTTATCTCTCAGGTTGAGCCGCGAATCGTTATCCCGATGCATTATAAGACTAAGGATTTGAAAATAGATATTGAAGGAATAGAGCGGTTTATTAAAGAGATCGGTTTAACGCCGAGTTATGAGGAGAAGCTGAAAATATCTAAAAAAGATTTGCCGAGTGAAGATATGGAACTAGTAATCTTAAGCCTGTAAAATTTATTTAATTTATAGAAATTATGACTAATCCTAAAAAAGAGAGAACTTTCGTGATTCTTAAGCCAGACGCGGTGCAACGCGGTTTGGTAGGGGAGATCATTAAGCGGATAGAAAATACGGGTTTGAAATTAGTGGCCCTTAAACTTATTTTTGCAACCGAGGAACAGCTTTGGCAACATTACGATAAGAATGAGGAATGGTTTAAAAAGAAGGGGGAGAGAACTATTGAAGAGAGACAGGCGGCGGGTTTACCGATTGAAAAAGAGGCGATTGAGTATGGTAAGGATATTATTAGAGCTCTGGTTAAATTTATGAGTTGCGGACCGATTATTCCGATGATTTGGGAGGGTAATCAGGCCGTTGGTATCGTAAAAAAATTAGTGGGCTCGACTGAACCGCTGACTTCAGACGGGGGAACTATTCGCGGTGATTATACCCTTGATTCTTATGAGTTATCTAGTATTGATAATCGAGCCGTTCGTAATTTAGTCCATTGTTCTGATCCGGTGGCGGATGCGGAGCGAGAAATACCAATTTGGTTCGGTTCAAATGAAATTTTACAATATCGTTTAATCGTTGAGCAGATTCTTTATGATGTTAATTTAGATGGGATTAAAGAATAAATTATGGCCGAGAAACGCCAATTTAAAATAGTAGTTTTGAAAATCATCGGGGCTTTATTTGTTATTAGCCTGTTGGTTATTTGGTGTTTTAATTTAAAAAATTTATGGCTGGCTAACGATTATCGAGAGGGCGCGGCCGAAACAGCCAAGAGTCAAGAATGGACTGATTTGCGAAATAGTTTGAGTGGTACTTTAAACGGTATCGCCGATCAACTTAAAATATTAGAAAAAAATAGAAATATCGAGCAAGAGGCCGTCAAAAATAATTTAGCCGGGGAACAGCTTTTAGCGGATTTATTACAAAAAACCAATAAATTAACTTCCTCGACGACTGAGTCGAATTTACCTCCCCTGGCTTCTTCGAGTGACGGAATTAAGTCGGCCAGCAGTCCCCTAATTAATAAGAAACAGAATTGCCCGGCCTATATTGATTGTATGCCGACTATCGGCATCAGCCGTCCTTGCCAGATTCCGGTTGGTTGTGAGGGGGTCACGGTTATTGCTTATTAAATAATCTTATCTTTTGATCAGTATTTACACTATTAGTTTTTCGTTTAATTTTTATGTCTCAATCAATGAAGGATAATAAAGAAAAGTCTGGCCGACAAGAACCAGAATCGGCGGTAACTAATAATTTGCGGAAAAAAACCGCTTACGGATTAGTCGAAGAACAACCGATTTATGATGAGATGAGCAAGTCCTACTTAGAATATGCCATGAGCGTTATTGTTTCGCGCGCCTTACCAGATGTCCGCGATGGCTTAAAGCCGGTTCATCGCCGTATTCTTTACGCGATGTGGAATATCGGTTTAAAAGCTAATGCTAAATTTCGTAAATCAGCGACGGTTGTCGGTGAAGTTTTAGGTAAATATCATCCGCATGGCGATAGCGCGGTTTATGATTCGATGGTAAGGATGGCACAAGACTTTTCGATGCGCTACCCTCTGGTTCGCGGTCAGGGAAATTTTGGTTCTATGGATGGCGATAACGCGGCCGCGATGCGTTATACGGAAGCGAAATTATCAGCCGTGGCCGAAGAAATGCTTTTTGATATTGATAAAGATACGGTTAATTTTATTCCAAATTATGATGGTAGTCATCAAGAGCCAAGTCTTTTACCCTCTAAATTACCAAACTTATTATTAAATGGAACAATGGGAATCGCGGTCGGGATGTCTACTAATATCCCCCCCCATAATTTAAAGGAACTGGCCGCTGCAATTGATCATTTAATTACTAATCCCGAGGCCAGTATTGAAGATTTAATGCAATTTGTGAAGGGGCCAGATTTCCCGACGGGCGGGATAATTTATGACCATAAGGAAATTTTAGCCGCTTACGCGACGGGTAAAGGCGGAATTGTTGTTCGTGGTCAAGCCGAAATTGAAGAAGAAAAAAGTGGCGGTTTTCGAATTATTATTTCCGAAATTCCTTATCAGGTTAATAAAGCGGATTTAGTCGAAAAGATTGCCGACTTAGTAAAAGACAAAAAAGTTGAAGGGATTAAAGCACTGCGCGACGAATCAGATAAAGATGGCGTGCGGATTGTGATTGAAATTAAAAAAGATGCTTATCCTAAAAAGATTTTAAACAGTTTATATAAGCATACTTCTTTACAAACGACTTTTCATCTAAATATGCTCGCCTTGGTTGACGGTATTCAACCGAAGGTTTTGACGCTCAAGATGATTTTAGAGGAATATATTAATCATCGCGCTGAAGTAGTTCGTCGGCGAACGCAGTTCGATTTAAATAAAGCTCAAGATCGGGCGCATATTTTAGAGGGGCTGATGATCGCTTTAAAACACATTGATGAAGTTATCAAAACCATTAAGGCTTCTAAAGATAAAGAAGTCGCTAAGCTCAATTTGATTAAAAAATTTAAATTATCCGACCGGCAAGCCATCGCGATTTTGGAAATGCGTCTTCAGAATTTAGCCAATTTAGAGCAATTAAGGATTGAAGAAGAACTGAAAGAAAAATTAAAATTAATTAAAGAATTAGAAGCTATTCTTAAATCAGTAGCGAGAATTCGGGGTATTGTTCGGGACGAATTAAGGGTTTTGGCTGATAAATTCGGTGATGAACGCCGTACCCAGGTTGTCGTTCATGGCATTAAAGAATTTAGTATGGAGGACCTAGTCCCGAATGAAGAAACGGTGGTGATGATGACTCGCGACGGTTATATTAAGAGACTGGAGCCGGATACGTTTAAAGTCCAAGCCCGGGGCGGAAAAGGCGTTATGGGTTTGACGACCAAGGAAGAAGATATGGTTGAATTTATGTTTTCTTCGCAGACGCATAACGATGTTCTTTTCTTTACCACTAAGGGGCGAGTGTTTCAATTAAAAGTCTATGAAATTCCGCAAGCTTCCCGAATCGCCAAAGGAACACCGGTTGTGAATTTTTTGCAACTTATCGGGGGTGAGCAGATTTCTTCTATTTTACCTTTAGATAAAGCAATTTTTAGTAAATATTTGTTTTTTGCAACCGCCAAGGGTTTGGTCAAAAAAGTAGAGCTTAGCGCGTTTTCGAACGTGCGGCGCAGCGGTTTAATTGCTATTAAAATTAGAGACGATGATAAATTAATTTGGGTCAAGCCAACTTCCGGCAGCGATCATATTCAACTCGTGACCGCCAAGGGCCAAGCTATTAGATTCAAGGAAACGGATGTGAGAGATATGGGGCGGGGCGCGGCCGGTGTACATGGTATTAGGCTACATAAGGACGATTTAGTCATTGGGATGGGTATTGCTAAAACCGATAAAGAGAGAAAAAGAAATTATCAGATTTTGACAATTATGGCGCACGGTTTTGGTAAACGAACCGATTTTAGCGCTTATAAGATTCAGGGCCGCGGCGGTAGCGGGATTAAGACCGCTAAAGTAGCGGCTAAAACCGGCGATATTACTAACGCTTTCTTAGTTAATGCCGATAATATGGTTGATCGCGATATTATTATTATTTCTGAACAAGGACAGGTTATTAGGACGCCGTTTAAATCAGTGAGCGTCTTAGGCCGTGATACGCAAGGGGTTCGCATTATGCGCTTTAAGGATGAAGGCGATAAAGTCGCCGGCGTTACTTGGGTTTAGGCTTATTATTTATTTTTTTGGCTTGAAAAATTAATTTTTAAGTTATGTTTTTTAAAGAAAACAATCAATTGCCTTTTCAACCCGGTAAAAAAATAAAATTACCAGTTGCGGAGAGGGGTTGTTTTAATACTTCTCTTGAGCGCTTAAAGAAAAATAAAAATATATTGGTTAAGCGATTAACGATTAGATTATCCGATGGCCTTTATAATAATTTTTCTCTAGAAGAATTTCAAAAACATTATGGTAATAATCTAGAAAAAATTAGACATTTTCTCCCTCAATATCTGCCAGAGATTATGTTAGTTTACGGAAAAGACGAGGGTGGCGGAGCCGGTTATATGGTAATACCGGAAGTTATTCAACCAGATGAGCTAACCGCGGAACAATTAAAAATTCAATCAGCGCAGTTAGATAATTTTTTAGTGGACTTAATAGAAATGTGGCGGAATAATGATATGGAAATAGTTGATTTTGATGAACCCGGCAATCTTCTTTACGGCCATACTAAGAAAGATCAAGAACTTAAACCGTATTTAGTTGATATATACCCTTTGATTGAGTGCGACAAAAAAAAGTTTAAGGATAAAGTCAGCGATTTTATATCTAAATATCCGGCGGGCGATTTTATCGCCTCTAAAAGCGTTATTAATCAACTGGGCGATGAAGTAAACGAATAATTATTTCGGCGGATAAGTTATAAAATATGAAAAAATATCTTAGAGAATTTAAAGAGTTCGCTATCAAAGGTAATGTTCTTGATTTAGCGGTGGCGGTCGTTATCGGTGGTGCATTTGGCAAGATAGTTTCTTCTTTTGTGGCCGATATTATTATGCCACCGATCGGCGTTTTAATGGGAGGGATAAATTTTTCTGACGTCAAAATTGTACTCAAGGGCGCGGTTTTAGACACGACGGGAGCGGTTTTAGCGCCGGCCGTTTCTGTCAACATTGGTAATTTTATTCAAAATATTTTAGATTTTTTAATTGTTGCTGCCGCAGTTTTCTTTATGGTCAAGCTGATCGGCCGACTAAAAGCCCAATTGAAATTAATGGTTACCGAGGGTGAGAAAAAAGAAGAAGAGGCTAAGCCACTTACTAAGGATCAAGAGCTTCTGGCAGAAATTAGGGATTTATTAAAAACAAAATCGGGCAGAGAAGCGTAATTTAAATAGTTCGTAACTGTATGGATAGTTTTTTAATCATATTGTTATTAGTAGTTCTCATGATCGGAATAATCACGGTCATTTTTTTGTTATTGCGCCGGAAAAATGGTACTGGTGGGAAGATAGAGGAGATCATGGAAAAGCTGGAGAAACAGAATAACGAAGCTCTGGAGCGTTCGATTCGTCAATCGGAAAAATTAGTTCAGCTGGCGCAGCAAAATAGTGAATTGCGCCAGGAGCTGGACCGTAAATTATCAGAAACCCATCGTACCAATCAAGAACAATTTGGTCAAAATGCTAAAATTGTTCAAAATATTACTTCGCAATCGGCTAAATTAATTGCGGACGTGACCGAGAAACTGACTAAGCTTGATGAAACCAATAAGCAGGTAGTGAATTTTTCGGCACAACTCCAGAATCTACAAGATATTTTAAAAAATCCTAAACAGCGCGGTGTTTTAGGCGAATATTTTTTAGAAGAAACTTTAAAAAATGTTTTGCCACCCAAGTCTTTTCAGATGCAATATCCCTTTAAAGACGGAACCATTGTTGACGCGGTAGTTTTTGTAAAAGATAAAATTATCCCCGTCGACGCCAAGTTTTCTCTGGAAAATTATGAAAAATTAATTAATTGTACTAACGCGGAGACTCGCAAAAAATTAGAAATTCAATTTAAAGCTGATTTAAAGAATCGGATTGATGAAACAGCTAAATATGTTAAACCTAGCGAGAACACTTTAGAATTTGCTTTTATGTTTATTCCTTCCGAAGCGATTTATTATGATTTATTGGTCAATTCGGTGGGGGTAGTTAAAGTTAATACCCGCGATCTAATTGAATATGCCTTCCGTGATAAAAAGGTTATTATTGTTTCGCCCACTTCCTTTTTAGCTTATTTACAAACAGTTTTGCAGGGACTAAAGGCGATGCAAATTGAGGAAAAAGCTAAAGAAATTAGAGCGAATATCGAAAAATTACAGCGGCATATTAGTAGTTATGACGAATTCATGAAAAAATTGGGAGTTTCCATGTCGACGACGGTTAATCATTATAATAATGCCTATTTAGAGTTTAAGAAAATTGATAAAGATGTGACTAAAATTACCGAGGTTAAAGGCCAGGTAGAGGTTTTACATATTGATCGACCTAAAAATAATGAATAACATGTTTAGTGATGATTTTAAAACGGACAGTGGTTTGCGCCGAGCAGTCGTTAAGTTAATTATTTTTTTTGATTTGTTTGACTATCCTTTAACCGCTTATGAGATTTGGGTAAACTTAGATCGATTAGTCAGTCTGTCAGAGATTCTTAGAGTCTTACAGGAAGATCAGGCCGCGCTACCTAAAATAGCCGAGAAAAATGGTTTTTATTTTTTAGTCGGACGTGATTCTATTGTGGTGACTCGGGCACAGCGCTATAATTATAGTTGTCGTAAATTAAAAATTGCTCATCGCTTTGCTAATTTATTTAAAATTTGTCCTTTTGTTAGACTAGTCGCCTTAAGTAATTCTTTTGGTGATCATAATTTACGCGATGGTAGCGATTTAGATTTTTTTATTGTTAGCGCGCCGGGAAGAATTTGGTTGAGTCGTTTATATTGTGCCGGTTTAGCTAAATTATTAAATAAGCGACCGACCATTAAAGTTAAGCGCGATCGGGTTTGTTTAAGTTTTTATATTACTATCGACCGACTTAATCTTGATAATTTAAAAATTGCCGCTTTTGATCCCCATTTTCATTATTGGCGTCGTTATTTTTTTCTCTTTATGACCGCGGTGGGGTATACGCTCAGTTTTTATCGGTTAATAAAGACGAAGTGGGCTTGAGTAGCGCTCAATCAGAGTGGGTGATTCAAGATAAAATTAGTTTAGGTCGACCGCCCTTTTTAACGATTGACTATTTAGAATTTTTTGCTAAGATGCTACAATTAAAGATATTACCTCAGACGATTAGAGCGGCGAGGAATAAGCCGGGTCATGTTATCATCAGCGACCAGGTACTCAAGTTCCATGAGCATGATAATCGTCAAGAAATTTTAGAAAAATATGGAAATAAAATTCAGCAAATTTTTTCGACAACTTATTGAAGCGCTTTTTTATTTATTCGTCTTCTTATTGCCTTGGCAGACTAAAATAATTTTGCGACCGGCTAATTCTAATTTTAACGAAATTAGCTTGTATTTGAGCCATGTCTTATTGCTTTTTATTTTGGTGTTATTCTTTATTTATAAAATTCGTCGGCATAAGCAAGATGAACCAGTATCTGGTTTATGGTGGTCGCTAGCGGGTCTGGATTTATTTGTTCTCGCTTCCTTTTTTGTCGCCAGTGATCAAGTGCTTGCTTTTTATTACTATATTTTATTTTTAGTTGGTTTAGCTTTATTTTATCTATTATTTTCTGGGTTGAATGTTAGTAATTATGAAGAGCCGAGTTTAAATAAGGTTAAGCTCTTGTATAGTTTTTTGGCCGGTATTTTACTCCAGTCGGTACTCGGTATTTATCAATTTTTAAATCAACAAACCCCGGTTTTTAAATATTTAGGATTAGCGCATCATGATGCTAGTACTTTGGGTGCGGCTGTTGTCGAAATAGCTTCCGGCCGTTGGCTCCGGGCTTATGGGAGTTTTGACCATCCCAATATTTTTGGCGGCGTTTTGGCTTTAGCTTTAATTATTGCCGCTTATTTATTAGCTAAGAAAAAGATGATTCGTTCGGCCGCGGAGATGGGTGAATCAATTTTCTTGTTTATTTTTTACTTTACTTCTTTATGCGCCTTATTCTTTTCTTTTTCGCGCGCCGCCTGGCTCGCTTTCGCCTTTGGCCTTATTTATATTTTTATTTTACTGTTATTTAAAAAAGACCATTGGGTCTCTGGTCGTTTTGTCGTATTAATTTTATTTTCAGTCTTAATGATTTTTATTGTCGCCGTTCCTTATCGTCATCTATTAGGAGTTCGAGTCGACGCCTCGACGCGCCTGGAACTTAAATCTTGGAATGAGCGGCAGGAATATTTAGTTGAAGCGCAGGGGCTGATTCAGAAAAATTGGCTGTGGGGAATTGGCCCGGGGAATTATGTAGTTGCCTCAGAAAAACAAGATAATTATCAAAAAAACGTTTGGGACTATCAACCGGTGCATAATGTCTTTTTATTATTATGGGCGGAAAGCGGGATTGGTGCCCTGATTGCTTTTTTGATTTTTCTGTTTCTTCTTAAAAAAGAGCGTCGCAATATTTATTCGGGAGCAATTTTGGGCGCTTTAATTATATTAATGCTATTAGATCACTGGTTATTGAGTCTGCCTTTTGGCATTATTTTTCTTTTCTTGATGTTCGGTTTGATATGATAATTTTTTTGGAGTAATAGTAAATCTTTCTCTAAATTATTGAGGATTTTTTCTAGCAAAGCGGTATTTTTAATATCGCTTTTTTTAATTTGTTCTTTTAAGAGAGATAAAACAGTGGCTATCGTGCCAAAATAATCCTGGCTTTTGACATGAAATTTTATACTGGCCTCATCTTTGATTAGCCAAAGCAGCGGCGTAATTTTATATTTTTTTGGCATATTAGTGTTAATAATTAAAACTGGACGAGCCGGCTCTTCTAAAGCTTAGCTCGTCCAGTCTTAATTTTATCTAAATATTAAATAATACTGGCAAACTTATTTTTGCCGATTATTAAATGGTCTAAAATATCTATCCCTAAGATATTGCTGGCGGCGATTAGTTTGTCGGTTATTTCTACATCCGCTTTACTAGCCTTAAGAACTCCGGAGGGATGGTTATGAGCGATAATAAGCGCGGCCGCAGAATATTCCAAAGCTGGTCGGAAAACTTCTCGAGGTTGAACCAGGGAAGCTTCTAGGGTTCCTAGAGAAATTACTTCGTCGTGGATAAGCTGATAATGAGTATTTAAATAGAGTCCGCGGAATTGTTCTTTATTCAAATTCCCCATATCTTTTAGATAAGCGAAGGCTTGAGCCGCGGTTCGAATAGTAATTGATCCACCGGGTTTTTTTTGATAAAAGCGACGGCCTAGTTCAAAGCAGGCGACTATTTGGCAGGCTTTAGCGTTAGGGATTTTTAGATCTTTTTCAATTATAAGGGGATCTTTTTGATAGGCGATTCCTTTTTCCCCGTACTCTCTTAAAAGACGGCTGGACATAGCGAACACTTCTTCCTTTTTAGTCCCGACCCCCAGGACGACGGCTAATAATTCAGCTGAACTTAAAGATCCAACCCCGTCGCGCATTATTTTTTCTCGTGGTCTTTCTTCCTCAGGGCGATCTTTAACCCGCATAACATATTGTCGGCCATGATTTAAAATCGTCACATGATCTTGAATTTTATAAGACATATTTTTGTTTAAGCAGAATGATTATCTCTTTATTAGCTTCCTTTAAATTATAGCAAGAATATGCTAAGTTTTAAATAAGATAGCTTTGGCTACCGACTAATTTATTAATAGCTTAATTTGTTTAATATTATGAATAAATATAAAATTGATATTTTGTCAAATAAAATCCCCTTAATTACTATCCCGGTTAAGGGGGCGCGAACGGTTACGGCCTTAATTATGATAAAAACCGGTTCTAAATATGAAACTCGGGCTAATAATGGTTTATCTCATTTTTTAGAGCATATGTTTTTTAAAGGAACAAAGCGTCGGCCTGATACTTTAGCCTTATCCAGCGAACTAGATTCTTTAGGGGGAGAATATAATGCGTTTACCGCTAAAGAATTTACTGGTTATTGGGTTAAAGTGGCGGCTCCGAAATTAACAGAAGCGCTAGATATTGTTAGCGATATGCTCCTTAATTCTAAGTTTGAATCGGCCGAGATTGAGCGGGAGAAAGGGGTAATTATCGAAGAGCTAAATATGTATGAAGATAATCCTCTTATGCACGTGGAAGATATTTTTGAAACCTGTCTTTATGGCGATGCACCGGCTGGCTGGGAAACAATTGGTACTAAAGAAAATATTCATCGTTTTAAGCGGTCTGACTTTTTACGTTATTTTCAGGCGCAATATGGCACTAAAAGTATTTATATAATTATTGCTGGTGGTTTTAAAGAGGCCGATAAAAAAGCCGTCGCGCGGCTGTTCGCCACAGTCCCTAAGAATAAGTGGGGCGATAAATTAGTGGTTAAAGAAGTTCAAAAAGGTCCGCGATTAAAAATTGTGAATAAAAAGATTGATCAAGTAAATTTGTCTTTAGGCGTGCGGACGGTGGCGATTGGTCACCCGGAAGAATTTAAGATTAAATTATTGTCTATTATTTTAGGCGGATCAATGAGTTCACGTTTGTTTATTAATTTACGCGCGAAAAATGGTCTAGCTTATTATGTGCGAACAGCTAGTGAATTTTATTCGGATTCTGGCTATTTAACTACGCAGGCCGGCGTGCCTAAAGATAAAACCCTAACGGCGATAAAGATTATTTTATCGGAGTACCAGCGATTGACTAGTGAGCTAGTCGGTATCTCGGAATTAAAAAGAGCCAAAGATCTTTTAGCGGGAAAATCGTTACTACAAATGGAAGCTACCGATAATTTGGCGACTTGGTACGCTCGACAAGCGATTTTGCGCCGTCAGATAATTACGCCCGGTGAATTTTTAAAAATTATGAATAAGATTACCCCCAGCGACTTACAGCAAACGGCGCGGAAAATTTTTGTGAATCATAATTTAAATTTAGCGGTGATTGGTCAGGCCCAGGCCAGTCAATTAAAGAAGATTTTAAAATTTTAATATGAAGCATAAATCTGCTTATTTTTGGTTATTAGTCTCTGGCTTAATTTTACTCGTCGCGGGCTTGAGCGGATTATTATTTTTTAAAAATTGGCGATTTTCTCAATCGGATTATTTAGTGGTTCTAGATAATGTTGCGACTGATAAAGTTTTAGTTTCCTCTGACCAGGAGGATCCCTCTTTTAACCAGGATCGCTCCTCTTCCTCTAGGCGTTTAATTAATCAGTCGGTCTCCCCTCGTTTAGATCAAGCCATTAGTTTCCTATTTTTTGGCGACTTAATGCTAGATCGTCATGTTGGCGATAAGCTTAAAAATCTTCATTTAAATTATTTATTGCAAGATTTAGCTAGTTCTACGCCGAATATTTTAGCCGGCCATGATTTAGTGGGGGCTAATTTAGAAGGAGCGGTGACTAACCAAGGGGCACATTATAATCCGGTGCAAGCTTATGATTTCGCTTTTTTGCCAGCCCGAATTCAGGAATTGCAGTCGTACGGCTTTAATTTTTTTAGTATTGCTAATAATCATATTACCGATCAGGGCGCGCGGGGCTTAGAGGAAACGCGAAAAAATTTGACTGAATTAGGTTTAAATTATAGTGGCAGCGCCGATGCGGCGGTCGATCAAAATTCACTTAGAGTCGTTGATATAAAAGGTAAAAAGATCGCTTTTATTAGTTTATCAATGGTTTATCATGATTTTAATTTAAAGGAAGCGGTTGAATTAATTCGGGCTGCTCAAGTCCAGGCCGATTTAGTAATAATTAATATTCATTGGGGGACGGAGTATCAGCATCAATTTAGTCAACATCAACAAACAATTGGCCGCGCTTTAATAGAAGCGGGGGCTGATATCATTATCGGTCATCATCCTCATGTAGTGCAAGGGATGGAAATTTATCAGAATAAACCAATTTTTTATTCTTTGGGTAATTTTATATTTGATCAGTATTTTTCGCTGGATACGCAGCAAGGGTTGGCGATTGGATTGGATATTTTAGATAATCAGACGACGGTTTTTTTATTTCCTTTGCAGTCGAGAGCCAGTATCCCACAACTTATGTCCGGAGAAGATAAAATTAATTTTTTAAATAAATATGTCGCCTGGTCACAGCTTAGTGACGAGGCCGGAAAAGATCTTCGGCAAGCAAAAATTGAAATCACGGGAGGGGTTGGCAAATAGTTTCAAAGCTTATAATATTAGAGTATGTCGGAATTATTGAAAAGTTTAAATAAGGCTCAAAAAGAAGCGGTCGTTCATGATCAAGGACCGCTTTTGATCGTGGCTGGCGCGGGGACGGGTAAAACGACGGTTTTAATTAATCGTTTAGCCTATTTAATTTTGGATAAGAAAATAAAGACTGAAGAAATTTTACTTTTGACTTTTACGGAAAAGGCCGCGGGCGAAATGACCGAAAGGGCGGATAAAATTCTGCCCTATGGTTATACGGATTTATGGATTAATACTTTTCATAGTTTTGGGGAACGGATATTGCGGGAATTTGGCTTGGATATTGGACTGAATGCTAATTTTAAGCTTTTAACGGAAACCGAACAGTGGGTTTTAATTAAGAAAAACTTGAACCGCTTTGTTTTAGATTATTACCGCCCGCTTGGTAATCCGACTAAGTTTATTTCGGAATTAATTCGGCATTTTTCTCGTCTGAAAGACGAAAATATCTCCGCCGCGGAATATTTAAAATATGCAGAAGAAATAGAATCTGATCAAGATAGCCGTTTGAACGGCCGACCAGTGGTTAAAAAAGTAAAAATTATTCCGGTCAAGCCGACGACCGCGAAAACAAAAGGTAAAAAATTAATGAAAAAAATGACTGATGCTGATGAAGAGGGAGAAGAATTAGAAATTGGTCGGATTAAAGAGCTCGCTAACGCTTATCATACCTATAATCAACTTCTGTTAGAAAATAATTTTTTAGATTTTGGTGATTTGATAATTTATACTTTGCAGTTGTTTAAAGAGCGACTCAATATTCTTAAATTTTATCGACAAAAATTTAAGTATATTATGGTTGATGAGTTTCAGGATACTAATTTCGCTCAATATGAACTAGTCAGGCTGTTGGCCGCGCCGCGCAATAATTTGGTCGTGGTCGGAGATGACGATCAGGCTATTTATAAATTCCGGGGGGCTTCTTTATCTAATATTTTGCAATTTAAGGACGATTATCAAGCAGCGCGCGAGATTATTTTGACGGAAAATTATCGTTCGCGCCAAGAAATTTTAGATTATGCTTATAAATTTATTCAGCATAATAATCCGAATCGTTTAGAAACTAAATTAAAAATTAATAAACGGCTAGAGGCCAAAGGCGAAATCAATAAAAAGCCCGACGCTGTCCCCGCAGTTCGTTTTTGGCAGCTGACTAATCAAGATGAGGAGAGATCTTCTGTCGCGCAAGAGATTAGGGCTTTGTTTGTAGCCGGGGCCGGTGAGATTAATTGGTCTGATTTTGCTATTTTAGTTAGAGCTAATGATACCGCTGAAGCCTATGTCAAGGAATTTAATCGTCAGAATATTCCCAATCAGTTTATGTCTTGGCGCGGACTTTACTATAAGCCTTTAATTTTAGATATTTTAGCCTACTTCCGCTTACTGGATAATTACCACGAATCATCAGCCTTATTTCGAGTTTTGAATATGGAAGCTTTTAAAGTCTCTCATCTCGATTTGGTTAACATTAATAAAATGGCGGCGCGCAAGGTCTGGTCTTTATATGAAGCGCTTAAAAATATTAAGGCTATCCCCAGAATAGGAGCCGAGAGCCTTAAAAATATTAATAAATTAATTAATCTTTTATCTCAACATTCATTGTTGGCGGCGACGGCTAAGCCTACTAAAATATTTTTACATTTTGCCTATGATTCCGGATTGCTCGTCGGGTTGGACCGAGATCGCGACTTAGAGTTATTTTCTTATTTAAATCAATTTTATCAGAAGATTAAACAGCTAGAGGAAACAGAACCCGATTTACGTTTGCCAGATTTTTTGTTAGCGATAAATTTAGAATTAGAAGCGGGAGAGACTGGCGCTTTAAAGTTGGATTTTGCTGACAGCGACGTCGTTAAAATCATGACGGTTCATGGCGCCAAAGGGTTAGAATTTAAATATGTTTTTTTAGTTAATTTAGTGGATAAAAAATTCCCGACTATTAGTCGAAGCGAAAAAATAGCTATTCCCGAGGCGTTAGTCCGAGAAAAAGTTGAAGTGAGCCCGGATATTCACCTAGAAGAAGAGCGCCGTTTATTTTATGTAGCGGCGACTAGAGCCAAAGATAGATTATACTTAACCGGTGCTAAAGATTACGGCGGCGTGCGAGAAAAAAAACCGTCGCGTTTTATTGAGGAGATGGGTCTCATTAGTGAAACAGCGCCCGACTTGGTTTTAAGCGAAAAAAATGAATTTTTAAGAGATTTACACTATTTAAATACTAGAGAGATCGCGGTGGAATCCGAACGGCCAGATCACGCGGCCTTAGTCGAACAATATCCCCTGCCCAGTAAATTTTCTTTTTCGCAGTTAGCGGCTTTTTCGACTTGCCCCCTCCAGTATAAGTTTGCTTTTATTTTAAAAATTCCGGTCTCAACCGATAAAGCTAGTTTAATTTTTGGCCGGGTCATGCATAACACTCTTTATAATTTTTTATTGCCTTTATTAAGCGAACAGCGATCGAGACAAGGTGATCTATTCGGGGGTTTAAACGCTGGGTCGGCTGGTCAAATAACTAAAGATAATAATTGGCCCGCCGCGCTATTAACCGAGAAGCGACTTTTAGAAATTTATGCTGAATTTTGGCAGCCGGACGGTTATCAAGATAAGGCCGAGAGAGAAAAGTATCTACTGCGTGGTCGAGAGTCTCTCAAGTTATTTCTCGCCGCCTATCAGTCCGCCGCCCCGGCCGAAATATTATTTTTAGAAAAGAGATTTTCTTTTAAGATCGGTTTAGATGTTATTAAAGGAGCGATTGATCGCGTTGATAAATTAAGCGACGGCACTCTAGAAATAGTGGATTATAAAACCGGTCAAACTAAAACTAAATTAGAATTTAAAGACAAACGCCAATTAATTCTATACCAGTTATTTTTAGAAGAATTTTTAGGGCAGAAAGTCAGCCGTCTTAGTTATTATTATTTAGAAAGTGGAAAAAAATTTTCTTTTACGGCTACGGAAAAAGATATTGCTAAATTACAGCTAGAAGTCAGGGGAGAGATTGCGGCTATTAAGAAGCGCGACTTTTCCCCAACGCCTTCGCGACTATGTTCTTTTTGTGATTTTAATTCGATTTGTGAATTTAGAGAGGTTTAAAAATTTGATTTCTAATTTAGAAAATTTTTGGTTAATTTAATCTATAACTATATGAAGAATTCGGATATAAATACTCCGGATCGTTTAATCAGTCCGATTGAGCGTCAAGGCGACGACGCCCTGGATTTATCGTTGCGTCCGAAAAATTTAGAAGAATATGTTGGACAGGAAAAAATTAAACAGAATTTAGCGATTACCATCGCCGCGGCTCAGAAACGCCATGAATCGATTGAACATGTTTTATTATATGGCGCCCCCGGACTTGGTAAAACTACTTTAGCCCATGTTATTGCGAATGAAATCGGAGCGAATATTCGGGTGACCTCCGGTCCGGCGATTGAAAAAAGTGGTGATTTGGCGGCGATTTTAACCAATTTAGAAAAAGGCGATATTTTATTCATCGATGAGATCCACCGCTTGCCGAAAATAGTTGAAGAAATATTATATCCGGCAATGGAGGATTATGCTCTGGATATCATTATGGGGAAAGGGCCAAGCGCGCGAACGTTACGTTTAGACTTACCGAAGTTCACTATTATCGGAGCGACTACGCTCGCCAGCCTTTTATCCGCTCCTTTACGCGATCGTTTTGGAATTACGCACCATTTAAATTTTTATGAAGTCGGAGATATTAAAAAAATTATTCAGCGTAGTTCTAATATTTTAGGGATAGCCATAGATGAGGAGGCGGAAATTGAAATTGCTAAGCGTAGTCGTCATACGCCACGAATCGCTAATCGTTTATTAAAACGGGTTCGTGATTATTGTGAAGTAAAGGGGGACGGTCGGGTTTCTTTAAAAGACAGTCTTGAAGCCTTTAAGATGCTCGAGGTCGATGAGTTGGGTTTAGATTTAGTTGATCGGCGGATTTTAGAAGTTATTATTAATAAATTTAAAGGCGGTCCGGTCGGGCTCAATACCTTAGCGGCCGCAACTGGCGAAGAGATGGAGACGATTGAAAATATTTATGAACCTTATTTAATGCAATTAGGCTTTTTAGATCGTTCACCACGCGGGCGAGTGGCGACAGCGCTCGGTTATCGTCACCTTGGCTTAAAAGAACCGGGAACGGGGAAACTGATTTAGGCCCGATTATTAAATCAAACTATTATCATGCCGGAATACAAAATATATTTAGGAGTTATTTCTTCGCTAATTGCTTCTTTAGCTTATATCCCTTATTTGCGGGATATTTTTAAGGGTAAAACTAAGCCTCATATTTTTTCTTGGTTTCTTTGGGGGCTACTAGGCGCCATTACTTTCTTAGCGCAAATTATTAAAGGCGCCGGCCCAGGGGCTTGGTCTAATGGGCTGACCGCGCTAATTTGTTTTGTGATAGTGGTTTTATCTTTTAACCGGTGGGAGAGGAAAATGTTTTTATTTGATTGGTTAACGCTGACTGGTGCTTTACTAGGTTTAGCGCTTTGGGGATTAACTGATAATCCTTTATGGGCGGTTATTTTAGCGACCTTAATAGACGCTTTAGCTTATTCTTGGACATTTCGAAAGGCTTATCGCGAACCCTATGAGGAAACGATGGTTTATTTTATTCTGGCTATGACTGGGACGATCATTAGTCTATTCGCTTTGGAGGCTTATAATTTAGTGACCTGGCTTTATCCGGGGAGTCTGGTTGTCTCTAATAGTTTTTTTATTATGATGTTATTTATCAGACGGAAGATATTAATTAGCCAGAAAAATTGATATTTATTTTTTATGTATCGGGTATCAGATTTTGATTACTATTTACCAAGTGAGCTAATTGCGCAAAAGCCAGCTCGACCGCGCGATCAGGCGCGGCTTTTAGTTTTGTCTAAAAAAACCGGGGCCGTTATTCATCAGCATTTTTTTAATATCGGGGATTATTTGCGTCCGGGAGATTTATTAATTTTAAATAACTCCAAGGTTTTCCCGGCCCGCTTGCTGGGTTACAAAAAAGAGACTGGCGGAGCGGTAGAGATTTTTTTACATCGGCAATTATCAATCAGAGGAAGAAATAATCTTTGGGAGTGTCTGATCGGCGGTCGAGTTAAACCGGGAGCGTTTATTTTATTTAAAAAGCGAGTGGAGCCTAGTTTAAAAAGTATTTCCACAGAATTACAAGCGGAGATTATAAAAAATAATGGCGATGGAACTTGGCAAGTTAGATTTAATATCACCGGCCAAAAATTTTTTAGAGTTATTACTAAAATCGGCG
>JAVHRV010000127.1:0-7357 GCA_036171815.1 Patescibacteria group bacterium | reverse complement strand
ATCGCCAAAGAATTAGGCCATGAATGCGTTCACGCGATTGAAATGAAAATCCCGCTCCGATTCCTTCCGGGGTATAAAAGTGATGATCAGGGGAGTAAAAAATTCGGGCCGGCGATTTTAAGTAAATATAAAATTATCAGGAGCCAAAAACACGAATTAAGCTCTGCCAAGAATTTTCGACGGTTAATAGTGGGGGCCGATATTAAGGTGGGGTCGGAAATTTTATCGGTTTTTAGTATTCATCTCAAGCATACGCATCAGCGTCCGTCAGCCTTACAAGATTTAGAAGCGGAGAATTTGCTAAAAATTTTGCCGACTCAAAAAGTAATCGTCATGGGGGATTTTAATTCATTGCCTGGTAGCTCAGTAGTTAAAAAGATGAGCCGAATATTACAAGACGCTGAATCGAGTGCAGATACGCCTACCTGGTCAGTATATATAGAAGGTTGCACGGGTTGTTTAGTAGAAAGGGTTAAATATAAATTGGATTATATATTTGCGAGTCGAGATATTAAGATTGATTCTTTCCGGGTTGATGATTCAAAAGGCTCTGACCATTTGCCGATTACGGCGGTAATAGAAAAATAGGCTATCTAATTAGATAGTTATTAAGGTTCTGTGAGACAATGACTTGGCCGAGGTCGACGCCGAAAGGGGCTTGATTAAAATATTAAGGAAAGCTAAAAATAGCTTTTAGTATAGTTATATATGAAATTAGTATCTTTAAATGCTTGGGGCGGCCGGGTGGAAGAAATTTTGGATTTTTTTGGAAAACACCGAGAGGTTGATATTTTTCTGTTACAGGAGATTTTTCATAATGGTACCGAGCGAACCGTCTTTGATGAGCGGGAAAGAGCCAAATTATTTATGGAGATCAGTGAATCCCTGCCTGATCATTTAGGTTATTTTGCTCCAGTCGAAGCGGGTGAGTGGGGTTTGGCTATTTTTATTAAACGTTCTCTTCAGGTTTTAGAGAATGGAGATTTTTTTGTCTATCGAGAGCGCGATTCGATGATTGGACGTGATGCGACGACCGTGGGTCGCAATTTACAGTTCTTAGTTGTTGTTTTAAATGGTAAGACTTTTAATATTTTGAATTTTCACGGTCTTTGGAACGGCCACGGTAAGCTTGACTCCCCGGAGAGGCTGGGACAATCGGAAAAGATTATTAGTTTTATTAAGAGTCTGAGCGGTGAGATAATTTTAGCCGGGGATTTTAATTTGAGACCAGATACACAGAGTCTAAATTTGATTGAGCAGGAACTTAATTTAAAAAATTTGGTTAAGGAATATAAATTAGAGTCCACGCGCACTTCTTATTATGAGAAATCAGAAAAGTTTGCTGATTATGTCTTATGTTCATCAGATATTGCAGTTAAAGATTTTTTGGCTTTGCCGGAAGAAATTTCTGATCATAAAGCTTTGTTATTAGAATTTACCTAAGTTTAAAGTCCATTCTTCCCGTCTTTTGTTTTTGACTTTTTACTCATAAAATGAGATGATTTTAAGGTAAATAAGGCGATTCTTATATTTCCCATATATAAATATAAAATTATGTCTCTTGAAACAGTTCAACAAATTAAAGAGAAAATTAAGAATTAATGTCGTGATTTAGGACACATCGAGTCCTGGTTTTATGATACCAATTTATTAGCGGTTGAGAAGTATGCTAAATTTTTATTAAAGAAACTGCCAAAAGCGGATAAAGAGGTAACTCTATTAGGCGTTTGGTTACATGATACTCAGAGGGTTAGAGGAAAGAGAGGGGACCATCAAAAAATAGGGGCGCTTGAGGCTAAAAAAATAATGTTGGAATATGGTTATAGTTCCGCGATGATAAAAAAAGTCCAAAATATTATTTTAACGCATAGTTGTGGTAAAAATAAGCCCAAGACTTTAGAGGGAAAAATTTTAGCGACTGCCGACGCGATGGCTCATTATATAAATGATTTTTATTTGCAAATAGCCACCACTGGCCGGAGAAACACGACTGATTTTAAATTATGGGCGCTCGAAAAATTAAATAGGGATTATCATAAAAAGATATTTTTTCCCTGGGCCAAGGAAAAAATTAAAGCTAGGCACGAACTGCTAATGAAATTATTTACTATGAAATAATTATAAGAATTCTCGTCGGGTGATATATAAAAATTTTAATTAAGTAAAAATTATATGGCTAATTCAGCTTTAGAAAAATTTAGTGGTTTTTTAAAAGACGAGGAAATAAAGGGCCAAGAAAGCCAGGCTCTTAAAAGACAAGAGAAAGAAGAAGCTAGACAAGCGAAGATGAAGGCGATTAAAGAGGGGCTCCCGACTCTGACTACGGAATTTAGCGAATCGCAAAAAGCGCACCAACAAACGGAGGCGAGTTTGGCGGAAGATTTATCACAACGTAGTCAGATTAAAAAAGACGGGAGAGCTACTCTAACTAAGGCAAAAGAGGTGGGCAAAGTCGATTTGTTGCGTCAACAGTCTCAAGAATTTTTTGGTGATAATATCGCTAAACTTAAAGATCTGAAAACAAAGGTAAATAAAAAGAGGAGTTCTTCAAGCGACGGTCGGAAAAAATTGGCCGAACTAGGGTTAGAGATTAAACAAAAACAAGAAGAATTAACGCGCCTGGAGGACGAGCCGGTTAAGGAAAAAGTCGAAGAGTTAGAAGCGGAATTTAATTCCATAGTATTAGAATATAAAGAATTAGAGGTTAGTTTAGAGGAAAAACGAACGGCCTGCCGCGCCCTCGGGATTACAAGGAATTATGAGGATACCGAACGTTACGCTGAAGGGGATGGCTATGGCTATAGTCCATCTTTCTTAGCTAATAAGAATAGTTTAACTAAAGCGCAAAAAATAAAATATGAACAGGAGCGAACTCCGATTCACAAAGTTCTTGATAAAGCCGTTGAATCATTACCGGCTAACCTTCAAACGCAATTAGCAGACAACCCTACTCGTTATAAAGCTTTGGAAGGAGAGTTATTATCGAGCACTAATAATGAACAGGAAGAAAGGGGGCTACTTAGTACCCTAAAATCTAGATTCGGTTTGTCGGGAGAAGATATCGCCGCGGTGAGAGAAGTGGTCGCTCAATATGAAAAACTTAAAAAAGAAGTCAAAGAAATCGAGGGACACCGGGAAGAGCTTTGGCAGAAGATGGGCGACCGACAACTAGAACAGAGACAGTGGACAAATGATTTAGCTCTGATGGAGAGACGCTTTATTTCGTTAGAAGAAGAGCGACAAAAGACAACGGAATCACTTGAGCGACGTTTAGACAACATTAAATATTTAGATGTTCAATTAAAAGCTAAAGGCGAAGAGCAAGTGGCTCTAGATTTAACCGCCCGGCAACAAAAAGATGAGTTTAAACAAAGCTTAACAGCAATAGCTAAATTTAAACTTCCGATTAATGAAAATTCTTTATTTAATATTAATCCTGCCCTGGAGAGTGTGAGCAACCGCTTGCAGGAAATCCGTAAAAATATTCGGGAGCAAGAGATTGAAATTACCGAATTAAATAGAAAAAAGATTATTTGGGATAAAGCGGGAAAAATTGAAAAGATAAACAAGGATATTACTATTTTACAGTCACAGGAACAGGAATTAGTTGCAGTTTGGGATAGCTTACAGCGGTCATCCCAGGAGTACGAGAAAATAAGAAGACAGACTGAGAAAGCAAACCAGGAGCATGCTAGTGCCGGAGCGGGGATAAGTTTTAATAATTCGGAAATTAAACGCTTAGAAGGCGTTGTTAAAGATTTAGAGGCCCCGCTTAAACAAGCCGAGGCCGCAGTAGTTTTAGCTCAGGCCTGGTCGAAAGCAAAATTAGAAAAAAGTTAGACTAATTATCATTAAGCAAACATGAAAACAAGCTATCGACGTTAGATAGCTTGTTTTAAGTAGAAGATAGATTATTTTTTTATCACCGGTTGAAATATCAGTTTATTGTATTCTCGTAGATCTTGAATTATTTCGGCGGTGGTTGTTTTCCACCATTCTTCTTTTTCGATTCCTAACAGGTTGCTATTTTTGGCCGCTTTTACCAGCAATTTATTATGTTGCTGAAGAGACGGTAAGAAGGTGATGAAGTATTTATTCGTACACCACCAATTATAAGTGTCGTGTCTAACGCCAAATTCTCGTATAGTCGGAATCGATTGCTCGAGCCATAGTAAGTAGCCGAGGCTAAGCAGAATTAATTTTCCGTTAGACTGGTTTTTAGTGAGCCTTAGGGCTAAAGTTTTTTGGATAATTAATTTTAGCTTATCTATTTCGCCGTCTAACTCTTTTTGAGAAGGATATTTTATCCAAAATTGAATCTGGGACCAATAGAAAGCCGATTTTTGAAAAGCGTCGTCTTCGGTTATAGATTCAAGTATTAAATTTATTTTACTAAAACAAGTATTGGGTCCGGAAGTTTCTATGCGGGTATCTCCGATTAAAGAGTACAATTGCTGATGAAGGCAAAGCCCGAAATTTTCGTAAAGGGCGATGATTTGGCTCTCGGTCATACTATAATAAGTTCGGGAACAGATGAGAGCGGTTTCTGCCGTTATTTCTTTAATATTTTGGCAGAATTGGTTTATTAGATCGGCGAAGGGGTTTGAATGTGTTTCCATTTTTTATCTTCCTTTTTTTGACTGTTAAATATTTTTAAAGTTCGATATTGTATATTATTAATTTTATTGGCTTTTGTCAATTTTTTTATTGACATAAAATTAGACACGTGGTAAATTATTTTAATTATTGATCTTTCAAAAATTGGCTATAGTGGATAGTAATTTAAGCTAGTAAATTTCTGTCCACTGTGGCGAAACCATTCCGGCCAAGCCCAACAGTATTAATTTATTAAAAGAGGTATCTGATGACAACGGAAATATGGATCGCTAGAATAATCAATCGTTTAGTCGAATTCCAAGACGAATTTGCCCATTTGTATGTCAATGGTAGAATGTGGGTTATTCAGAACCCCAAAGAAGCTATCGGTTTATTTGTAGAAGCTGTTAAAAACCACATAGCTGTATTGACTCCAGTCGTAAAGTGTACAACTTTAGCGGCTGTTAACGGAAAATTCTTTTCTGACAAAATGTTTAAAGTTAACACTGAAGCAAATGCGGCCGTCAAAATATCTTACATGAGTCATGCTTTTCGCTATCATTTTGGCAGTATTATTGAAGGTCCTTTTCCTGGTAGCGTTATGGAGGGTCGTCAATTATGCAAAGATTCTTCCGATGACACGATTTTACAGGAATTAGGCGGGCCTAAAAAAGTAGCGGTTACTAATCGGGAGCTTTTTGCCATGTTAATACTCCAACCTGATGGCGAAGAGGGTCAATTAGCCACTGACGGCTCGACTAATGCTTTTTATTTGATAAATGTTAATGGGACATTGTGCCGGGTCAATGTGACTTCACACCCTAGGGGATGGCGATTATGTGAAACTACTGTTGATGACCCCCGCGGACTAGACGCCGGTTGTTGGATTTTTTACAGCCAACCCCGGCAAACTTAAAGTACAACTCAAAGAAAACCTTCTTTAAACCCTATCAATAATTTTAGAAATTGGTAGGGTTTTATTTTTTGACTTTTTACTAATAAAATGAGATGATTTTAGAGTAAATATAGGGTTTTAAATAATTTTAATTTATGCCAAACATAGAAATAAGGTATCAGCAAATTAAAGATGCTCAGCGTTTTTTGGAAATTTTAAGCAATCCGAAATTTATTTATTTCGATGTGTCTGTTAAATCTTTAGTCGAGGAAAAGGAGTGGCTAAAAAAGAATTCTGAAAAAAGAAAAAATAATCGGGAGTGGAATTATACTATCCTTTATAAAAAAAGGGCCGTTGGCGGGATTGGCTTTAAAATTAATCAGTTTCGTAAATATATCGGAGAGATTGGCTATTTTATAGACGAAAAGTATTGGGGGCGCGGGATTGTTTCTCAGGCGGTAAAATTAATTGAAGAAGAAGGGTTTAAAAAGCTCGGTTTGCGGCGAATAGAAATTATGATGCAGCCGGCGAACAAGGCGAGCGAAAGAGTCGCTCTAAAAAATGGCTACGTTAAAGAAGGGCGACTGAGAAAATATGTCAAAGATAAAAAAGGGGAGATGAAGGACGTCTGGCTGTACTCTAAAGTTAGGAAGGCTAGATAATTTATAGTCATTCTCTAAATTATTTATTAATTATGCCGGCGGGAAGAAAAATTGAAAAACTGTTGGAAATTTTAATTTTTATCGGCTTGTTGGCCCTGATTGTTTTAATTTTTTCCCAACAGATTCAACTAACGACGGTTGATTTAGGCCGCCATTTAGCTAATGGACGAATCGTTTGGTCTGATGCGCGAGTTTTGTTTACTAATTTTTATTCTTATACTGAGCCAAATTTTCCTTTTCTTAATCATCATTGGTTGGCGGGGGTAATTTTCTATTTAATCTATTTAGCCGGTAGTTTTAAACTATTATCAGTTTTTAATATTATTTTAATTAGCGCGGCTTTTATTTTAGCCTTTTATTTGGCGCGCCGCCGGGCTAGTTTTTATTTAGTGTCGTTATTAGCAATTCCGACGATATTTTTATTAAGTGAGCGAGTCGAGATTCGGCCAGAAATTATCAGTTATTTGCTAATCATATTAGTTTGGCTCATTATTGATAGAGCCGCGGCGAGCAAAAATTATCGACGGCTATTATGGTTACTGCCGATTTTTATTTTTTGGGTTAATACGCACATTTATTTTTTTATTGGTTTAGCCCTACTTGGTTTTAAATTTTTAGCGGAGTTTTTGCCACCATTTTTTTCTAGTTTTCGGTCGATGGAGTTTGACTGGTTAAAAAGTTTAAAAGCTGGCTATGCGGCCGCCAAAATTTGGCTGAAAATTCTAGGAGCGGCTATTTTAGCTTGTTTAGTTAATCCGAGCCATATCAAAGCTTTATTTTATCCTTTTACTATTTTGCATAATTCCGGTTACGAGATCGTTGAAAACAAGACTATCTTTTTTCTAGAGCATCTAATGGTTAATTATAATTTCCCCCTTTTTAAAATTTTACTCGCTGTCTTAATTATCAGCTGGTTGTTCTATTTCTTATTACTTCGGCGGCTGCCTTTATTTAATTTATTTATTACTATATTTTTCGTAGGCTTTTCCTTAATGGCTGTTCGTAATTTGGCGATTTCCGGTTTAGTTTTCCTAATCCTAATTAGTGACAATTTATCAGCGATTATTTTCTGTTTGCGAGAGCGGCTCCAATTATCGTTTGGCGAATCGCGGCGATTTCGCTGGATTTTTGCGGGCGGCTTAATTTTTTTGATATTTGGCAGCGTTGTTTATCTGTGGCGGACGGCAGCCAGCCAGGATAATTT
>JAVHRV010000126.1:0-7368 GCA_036171815.1 Patescibacteria group bacterium | reverse complement strand
TTTCAACAATCATCCTTTTTCTATCGCCAGTTCACCGACGCAAAAAAACTATTTAAAATTTGGTATAAAAATAATTGGTGAATTTACACAAATTTTAAAAAATCTCGCGCCGGGGAATAAGGTTGAAGTTTTAGGTCCTTTCGGTAATTTTATTTTTGATGAAACTAAGTATCCCGTTGCTGTCTTTATAGCGGGAGGAGTAGGAATAACGCCATTTATTAGCGCTATTAATTACGCCACTGATCGAGGCCTACCCAACCAAATATTCTTACTATATAGTAACCGGACTATTGCCAGCACTCTTTTTTATGACGAGATTAAAAAATTAGCCGCTCAAAATACTTGTTTCCACCCTCAATTAAAAATTACTCAGGAACCGATTAATAATCTTAGTTATTGTGAGAACGGCTATATTACTAAAGAAACAATCACGAAAAATCTTCAAGAGCTAGACCATAAAGATTTTTTCCTTTGCGGACCGGGACAGTTTATGAAAACGATGGAAAAAAATTTAATTGAACTAGGTGTCCCTAATCGCAAAATTCACCAAGAAGCTTTTAACGCCACGCCTAATCTATCCTTACGAGAAAATGCTAAGAATATCTCCCTAGTTTATGGCCTGACAGTTGTCTTATTTATTTTTTTTCTAAATTTTATTCAACCCGTTAAAATCAGCTTAGCGAACGGATCAGCTAAAATTTTCGAACCAGCTTCAATTAATTTAATTAATAAAGTAGTGAATGATCGACGTAATGATATTATCGGTTCTAAAAGTTTATTACTTAGCACCATTAGCTCTCTTCTGGCTAAAAATATAAATACCAACATCAAACTCCCGGCTGGATCAGCGCCAGTGACTCAACCCGCTAAAACTAACCCCGCCGCTACTAATCCCGCGCCCATTATTCAACCCGCCAAAATAGCAACACCAATTGTTAATCCTCCCGTTCAAAATCCCATTCCCGTCGTAACGCCGAGAACTAGAGTTTCTTAATTATCGAAATATTATGAAAAAAATTAAAAAAATATCAACTTCATTATTAATGGTTGTTTTATTCGTGCTGATAAGCCAACCGATATTGGCGGAAGATGATGATTATAACGATTACAGAAAAAATGACGATTACGAAGAAAATAATTATAAAGAAGATAATGGCGACCGGCCAGAAGTAATTTCCGCTATTAAGGAGACCCCGGTCCTGGCGACGCCAGCGCCAGTATCGACGATTGATGTTCCCGCCGCCAACGGCCTGCTACCGAAAGTAAACATGACTACTGATTTAATCGACTCTGATCAAGATGGGATCATTGATATTTTAGATACTCATCCCGGTGAAGATGACTTTGCCTTTAGAATTCAAGATACTAATAAAAATGGTCTGATTGATGATTTAGAATATTTAATAAACAAATAATCTAATATGCAGGCCTATAAAAAAATCTCGGCCCTGGGCACCGAAGTAGAATTTTATTTACAATCTGATTCAAAAATTGACTTAGAGCAAGATTTTTTAGAACTCGGCCTCTTGATTAATAAATTTAATCAATTGTTTAACCGTTTCTCAGAGAGCAGTGAGCTAAGCCGATTAAATAAAGCCACCGGTAGTTTCCCGGCTAACCCCGAATTAACTAAAATTCTATTAGTAGCTAAAGATTTTTATAATTTAACTGGTGGGATCTTCGACCCCACTATTTTACAAACTTTAGAAGAACAGGGATATGACCGAAGCTTTGACTCCTCAGATTTCAGTAGCTCCAGCCAATTAGTAGAGCGTCAACCAAAAACAATCGATTTTAAACGAATAATAATTAACGCCGAAAATAATTATATTACTAAGCCCCTCGAGCTTAAAATAGACCTAGGGGGAATTGGTAAAGGGTATATCGTTGACAAACTCGTTAAATATCTAAAAGACAAAGGATATAAAAATTTCTGGATTTCGGCCGGCGGCGACATGTATCTCAGCGGTTTAACGACCGACGGACAGGCTTATCAAATAGGCGTTCAAAACCCCTTAAAAGTCGAGAGTGATTTATTCAATATCATGATGACTACTCAAGAGCTAGCGGTGGCGACTTCGGGAATTGCGAAAAGACAATGGTTAGATAAACAAGGCCGAAGTTTTAATCATTTAATTGATCCGCGGACCGGATCTTCGGTAAATAATGGCCTGCTCGCCGCGACGGTTATTTCCGATCAAGTAGTGAAGGCGGATATTTACGCTAAAACAGTCTTAATTTTAGGAGAGAAAGAGGGAATTAGTTTTATCAACCAGCAAGAAAATAGCGAAGCTCTCATTATCGATCAAGATTTAAAAGTTAGTTTGTCAAAAAATATGAATAAATATTTAACAAAAATCTAATGTTTAAAACTAATAAATTACTGATCATAACAATCGCCTTAGTTTTCTTCGGTAATTTTTTCTTACCCGCGACCTCATTAGCAAAAAATGTTATTTATGCTACCTCGACCAAAGACAGCGACTACGACGGCTTGACTGATCAGGGCGAAATCCAAATTTATAAGACAAATCCACAAAATCCCGATTCCGATAGTGACTCCTACCTAGACGGCGTCGAAATTTTAGCCGGCACTAATCCTTTAGATCCGAACAGTCCTCAAACGGCCGCCGTCCCTGTTAATCTTAATTTAAATCAAACTAGCGCCCAGACGACTAGTCTTTGGCCTTGGTATATGGCACGTACTTCCGGTATAGTCAGCTATCTTCTCCTTTTTTTACTAATAATTTCTGGCAGCGGCATAAAAACCTCATCACTCTTTCGTTTAGTAAGTCCAACGACGGCTTGGTTAAATCACCGCTATTTAGGAATCGCTTTAACATTTTCGACGATAATTCATTTGGGTTCACTTTTGGCTGATAATTTTTTGAAATTTACTGTTATCGATATCCTAATCCCCTTTATTTCTAGTTTTAAACCTTTATATTTATCACTCGGAATTATTGGTTTTTATCTGTTTTTAGCCATAATTATTTCCTCGATCTTTTATATGAATAGGCTCCCTAAAATCTGGCGCGTGCTTCATTATTTAACCTATCCCGCTTTTATTATTCTATTCATTCATGGCTATTTTATCGGTACCGACACGACGACAAATTTAATGCAGTTAATCTATCTGACTACAGGGATTATCGTCGCCTTACAATTTTCTTATCGTCTATATTTTTCCTATAAACAACAATAATTAAAAAATAAAAACGGCCGCTTACTATGAATAAAAAACTGATAATATTATTAACCGTTTTTATCGACGTGCTCGGAATCGGAATAATTATTCCTGTTTTACCTTTTTATGTCGAGTCTTTTGGGGCCTCGGCCTTGACGGTGACTTTATTATTTACCGTTTTTTCTTTTTTTGCTTTTTTTAGCGCTCCCTTTTTAGGAGCCTTATCCGACAAAATTGGTCGCCGTCCGGTTCTCATTATTAGTATTTTTAGCACCGCCTTAGGTTGGTTAATTTTTGCGGCCGCCCCTTCCATTCTATGGCTTTTTATTGGGCGGATTGTTGACGGCGCCGCGGCCGGTAATTTCCCGATTGCTCAAAGCTACCTAATCGATATTGCTAAGGATGAAAAAGAAAAAACTAGTAATCTCGGGCTAATTGGCGCGATTTTCGGCGTCGGTCTTATTATTGGGCCGGCTTTGGGCGGTTTCTTAAGCTCCTTATCATTAAGCCTACCATTTTGGATAGTCGGCGGATTGGCCCTTTTTAATGGCCTATTAGCTATTCTTAACTTACCAGAAACTAAAATCAATAAAGATAAAAATCAAATCCTAGAGCTTAACCCCTTTAAACCTTTAATCAAGGCCTTAAATAATAAAGAATTACGGCCCGACTTTATCGCCTGGTTTTTAATGGGCTTCGCTTTAGCTAGTCAACAGTCAGTTTTTTCTTTATATTTGAGTGATAGATTTTTTTTAAGTTCCGTTATTGTCGGCCTCTTTATGACGGGTAGCGGCGTTATCCTAATTTTTAATCAAGCTTTTGCTCTGAAGAAAATTTGGTTAAAATATTTTTCTGAGAAAGCCCTGGCGGTGGGTTTAATGCCGGTAATCGCTTTAGGCTTTTTCCTAATGGGCTTACCATATATCCAAATCTTTATTTTAGGCGTTCTATTTATTAGTTTAGCTCAATCTATTTTGCGAGCGGTTATGACCAGTCGAGTAGCCGCTAAGGCGGGGGCAGGGAATCATGGAGCAATACTGGGCGTCATGAATTCGGTGATGTCGCTAGCGATGATTATCGGTCCAATCGCCGCTGGCTGGCTTTACGGCTGGAAAGAAAATTATCCCTTCTGGTTAAGCGCGCTAGCCAGCTTGATGGCCTTTTTAATATTGATTCGTAGCTGTCGTCATCAGACGGAGAAAAACTTTAATCTCACTGATGAAGAGCTAATATTAGAAGAACAAAAAATTGAATTATCCTAATATCTTGGTTATAATATCTGGCTATGGCTAAATTATTCAAATTACATTCCGAATTCCAACCGGCTGGCGATCAGCCAACCGCGATTAAGAAGCTGCAAGCCGGCCTGGATAGAGGTTTAGCTTATCAGACTCTTTTAGGCGTAACCGGGAGTGGCAAGACCTTCACCGCCGCGAATTTGATTGCCGCCGGGAATAAACCGGTACTAGTCATGGCTCCGAACAAAGCCTTAGCCGCTCAGCTTTATCGTGAATACAAAAATTTTTTCCCAGAAAACGCTGTTCATTATTTTGTTTCCTATTATGATTATTATCAGCCGGAAGCTTATCTACCAATTACCGATACTTATATCGATAAGGAAGCGATGATTAACCAAGAAATCGACCGTTTGCGCCATGGAGCGACTTCCGCTCTTGTTTCTCGGCGCGACGTGATTATTGTCGCTTCAGTTTCTTGTATTTATAATCTCGGCGTCCCCGCGACTTATTTAGAAGCCAAATTAGTTTTAGTAAAAGGGAAGCCAATGGTGCGAACCGATTTAATTAAACAATTAATTAAAATACAATTTACGAGAACGAGCGGAGAAATAAGTCGGGGTCAGTTCCGGGTTCGGGGTGATGTTTTTGAAATCAGGCCGATGTCGGAGAATATTATTTATCGCTTAGAATTGAACGGCCAGAGTATTAGTGATCTATCCGTGATTGATAATACAACTAAAAACATAATGGATAATTTAGAGGAAATAGTTATTTTTCCGCCTAAGCATTTCGTCTCGACTAAACCGCAAATAGAGGCAGCGATTAAAAATATCCAAGAGGAGCTAAAGGATCGTTTAGCTTATTTTAAGAAGGAAGGATTGTTATTAGAAGCGGAAAGATTAGAAAGACGGACTCGGTATGATATAGAAATGCTGCACAGTCTTGGTTACTGTCATGGAATCGAAAATTATTCGCGTCATCTAACCGGTAAGCTGGCCGGGGAGGCGCCTGATTCATTATTAGCTTATTTTCCTTGGAAAGACGGTAAGCCGGATTTTTTAACTATCATCGATGAATCCCATATCGCCGTGCCGCAAGTCAGGGGCATGTATAACGGCGACCAGGCGCGCAAAAAAATTTTAGCGCAGTATGGCTGGCGTTTGCCGTCTGCCCTTGATAACCGACCCTTAAAGTTTAACGAATTTGAAGAGAGAATCGGCCAAGTAATATTTACTACGGCTACTCCTGGCGATTTTGAACTTAAACATTCTAAAAATATTGCCGAACAGGTTATCCGTCCGACCGGTCTGGTTGATCCAGAGGTCGAAGTTCGACCGGTATTTAATAAAAAAGAAAACTATAGCCAAATTAATGATGTCATGAAAGAAATCGCTAAGATCGCCTCTTTAGGCGAACGAGCGATTATTAATACTTTAACCAAAAAGCAGGCCGAAGATTTAAATACTTATTTAAATAGCCAGGGTTCAAGTCTAATTATCTCCATTCTGATATTAAGACTTTTGAGCGAACGGACATTTTAAGGCATTTCCGCGAAGGGGAGTTTGATGTTTTAATCGGTGTTAATCTTTTACGCGAAGGCTTAGATTTGCCCGAAGTTACCTTAGTCGCGATATTAGATGCGGATCGAGAGGGATTTTTACGAAGCGAAACATCGCTCATGCAGACGATGGGTCGAGCGGCGCGAAACGTAAAGGGAAAAATAATTTTATACGCCGATAAGATTACCGGCTCGATGCGCCGAGCTATGAAGGAGGCGGACCGGCGGCGTAAGAAGCAGTTAGCGTATAATCAGAAGCATAATATAACGCCGACCAATATTACTAAAAAGATAGAAGAATTTTTAGACGCGGCCGAGAAATAGATAATAAAAAAAATAATTTTAAATATATGGCAACTGAATTTGAAACACAAATTTTAAATATTGATCCAGAGAAAATAAAAACTAAACTCCGGACTTTAGGCGCTAAAGAAGACCCCGAGGTTTTTCAAAAACGTTATATTTTTGATATTGATTGTTTAAATGAAAAGATTCCCAGCGCCGGAAAATGGATTCGTTTGCGTCAAGCCGGAAACAGAGTCGACTTAACTTATAAAAACCGTCGGGGACCAGGAATAAATGAAACCGAGGAATTTGAAGTTACCGTCTCCGATTTTTCTCAAACAGCGGAAATTTTATCTAAAATCCCGGGTTTTACCGACTACTACTATCAAGAAAACAAAAGAACTAAATTTTATTTAAATGATTGCGAATTTTGTTTAGATGTTTGGCCGCTTATCCCGCCTTATTTAGAAATAGAATCTTCTAGCGAAGATAAAGTCCAAGAGGGTCTAAAATTATTAGGATTAGAAGGCAAAGATGCCGGCCATATTGGCACAATCAGTATTTATAAAAAATACGGTCTTGATTTACATGATCATAAAGAATTAAAATTTTAACTGACTATGTCTGAAAAAATGATCATCCGCGGGGCGCGGACGCACAATCTAAAAAATATAAATTTAGAAATACCGCATAATAAATTGACGGTTATTACGGGCGTTTCCGGTAGTGGTAAATCGTCGCTGGCTTTTGATACGATTTTTGCGGAAGGACAGAGGCAGTATGTCGAATCCCTATCGCCTTATATGCGCCAATTCTTGGGACAGAAAAAACCGGCTGACGTCGATGAAATAATCGGTTTAGCTCCTTCTATTTCCATTGATCAAAAAGCTTTATCGCATAATCCTCGCTCAACCGTAGGAACACTTACGGATATCTATGATTATTTACGTGTTCTCTATGCCCGGGTCGGGGAAGTATATTGTCCAATCTGTGATACGAAAATTGAAAAGCTGACCGTCGAAGAGATGGTTGATATTATTATTAATCGTGGCCAAGATCTGAAACAAGAATATGTCGAAATCCTATCGCCGGTCGTCCGC
>JAVHRV010000125.1:0-7398 GCA_036171815.1 Patescibacteria group bacterium | reverse complement strand
AAAACTACCATGCGCTTCAATATGTTCCGGATACAAATTAGTAAAAACTAAAATATCATAATTAATAAAGCGATGACGGAATTGTCTAATCCCTTCCGAAGTCGTTTCGACAATCGCGTAACGACAATTATTTTTTAGCATCTGACGAAGCATTTTTTGAATAAAAAAACGACCCGGCATTGTCATTTTCTTATTATTAAGCCATTCCCGTTGTCCATCAAAAAAAACGGCAGTCGAAGTAAGCCCCGTTTTATAACCCGCCGCATTCAGCATTTGGGAAATTAAATAAACCGTCGAAGTTTTTCCCGAAGTACCGGTCACGCCAATAACAATTAATTTCCGACTCGGAAAACGATACAAAAGCGCCGCCAGACCACTAAGCAAAAAATGATAAGGCGGTTGTAGAATGTTAAAAATCCGACGCGGTATTAATGTTTTTAATCTTTCCAGCATATCGGTTATTATAGCAAAGACTACCAGACAAAAAAAGCTCCCCGTGGGTTGGGAGCTTTATATGATAATTTTACTAACATCTATAATTTTACTAATATCTATAATTTTCTTAAGTAATCTTCAGCTGCTTCTGCTTTAATAAGTCTTCTGATAGCCTAAAATCTGATAAACTTGTCCGGTGTGAGCATCGATTACAACGGTTCGACCATTAAATTCCGATAAACTATTAGAGACCGTCCAGACATAGTTATTAATATCACCCTCATACCAATGCAAGCTGGTCTGCCATTGACTAATACCTTTTTCTAAGCCAAATCGGCTGGCAATTTCTATAGCTCTCGCTTCGCTAATAAGATCGGGGAGAGAAGTGGGGGCGGAAATAAAGCCGGAAGTGGGGACGGAAATAGAGCCGGAACTAGGGGCAGGATTCTTAATCTCTATTGTATTATCCAGATCAGTATTTTCACCTGTTTTAACTTCATTATCACTTATTGGCGTCTCGTCTTTAGATTTTGTCCCCTCTACTTCTAACGACTGACTAGGACCATCTAAGGACAAAACCTGGGTAGCTGCGACTACCGCCTGGTATTCTTTCGGGGCTTGTTCTTTAATAGTATTTAAGGTAATTTGCTGGCTCGTAACCGCTTGTACTAAACCACTGGCCGCTGCTATTGCCTGCGGGGCGGTATTAATTTCAGCGGCATAATCTTTAGCCCGTTTTAGACTAATTTGATAATTTTTTAAAGTTTCCTTAACTATGGTTTCGGTCGCTTGACCTTTACTCTGCATGGTTTCAATCTCCTGTAGACGTTTATTAGCCGATTCAATCTGCAGCTCAACTTTACGGACTTTGTCGGGAACGGCGATGGTCCGAACATTCTCCACTAGAAGCTTCACCGGATAAAGCGCACCGTTAGGTAAGCTACTTTGCGAAGCAGTGACTATCCCGCCACCGGCTACTAAGCTGGCGATGATAGAAAAAATAGCAATTGGCATAGGTTTTAAAATTAAATGATTAAGAAATACCCACTGTCTACTTTGACGTTCGACGTGATTATTTCTTACGGGGTTATGCCTCATAAAATCCTGCAAACTTTCTCGACCATCAGCTAACCAAGCCTGACTAACAGGCTGAGAATAAAAATTTCTAATATATTGGATAATTTTTGATTTTTTCATATATTTTAAACAAGAATTTTTTCAAGATCTTTTATTGCCCGATGGATACCGACATAAATGGAATTTTGAGATTTTCCACTAATCTTAGATATTTCAGAAATAGATAAATCGTCAAAATAACGCCAAGTAATAAGTTCTTTTTGTTGCTCTTTAAGCTGTTCTAGCGACTCCTTAACTCTAGTGGCAGTTAAATCATGATCGATTTCGTCAGAATATAATGGTTTAAACGATAGCTTTTTTTCCAAATCATTATTAAGACTATCATCTAAGGAAATATTCTTCCGGTCTGACTTACGATAATAATCAGCCAACAGATTATTAGTAATTCGATACAAAAAGGCGTTAAGATTATCAATCTTATTTCCCTCCCCGGCTAAATACTGCCAAACCTTACAGAAAACCTGTTGAGTAATATCTTCGGCTGCTTCGCGTGAACTGAGACGATAGGAAACATGGCGGAACAGTTTAGGGGCGTAGAAATCATATACCTCTAAAAAAGCCTTTTCGTCACCCTGATTAATCTGCGCTAAAACCTTTGATTGTTTAAAATAATCCTTCATTTTATATATGACGTCTTAAACGGATAAATCTTACAAAAAGTCCTCCGCAATATGGAGGACTTTTTAAATTTAGGCTATTTCGCAAAAAACATTTCATCATCATCTTCGAGGGGATTATGCTTTTTGCTTGACGGGGACGGTTCAACGATTGACGCAGACTCCTGGGCGGTGAGTTCCTGACCGTCTTTTCTTATTTCGTCTAAAATTTCGTCTTCATCCTTAATTACCTCTTCTTCCTCTGCCGGAGTGAGCTCTAGTTCCTCTTTTATTTCCTCATCATCTACGGCCGAGGAATCTATTTCCTCATCATCTACGGCCGTAGCATCATGATCATCCTTAAAAACCAGAGTATCATCATCTCCTTCTTCGTCTAAATAATTATCCGGCGCTTGCGCTTCCGCCCGATTATGAATCGGCAGAGCGCTAAGACCGCCATTTAACGACTCATACTGCTCCCGACTAATCATCACTTCTCGCGGCTTTGAACCATTACTCGGACCAATGACACCGGCCTCTTCAAGCATATCTAAAATTTTCGCAGCGCGGCCATAACCAATAGACAAACGACGTTGTAACATCGAAGTCGAAGCTTTTCCCGCTTTCACAATAATTTCCTGCGCTTCTTGAAATAACTCATCTTCATCACCGTGCGTACCGTCTAGACCAATCCCGGCATTACCGCCAACCTTCTGACGGTCAGTTATCCCGTCTAAATATTCCGCTGGGCCGCTCTTCTCCTTAATATAATTAACTACATCATTAATTTCACTCTCGCTTAGATAAGCGCCCTGGATACGCTTTGGTTTAGAAAATTCCGCGGTAGAAAAAAGCATATCGCCTTGGCCTAATAATTTTTCCGCACCCGAAGAATCTAAAATTGTTTTTGAATCGACTAAAGAAGCGACCGAGAAAGCAATGCGCGAAGGAATATTGGCTTTAATAAGACCGGTAATAACATCAACGCTCGGCCGCTGCGTCGCTAAAATAAGATGAATACCAATCGCCCGCGACATCTGCGCTAAACGAATAATCGCCGCTTCCATATCTTTGCCGGCCGTCATCATAAAATCCGCTAACTCATCAATTATAAAAACAATAAAAGGCAATTTATCTCGATTAATCGCGTTATAAGATTGAATATTTTTTTTGCCGGCTTTATTTAAAATATCATAGCGTCTGTCCATCTCATTCAAACACCATTTCAAGGCATTAATTGTTTTATTAACGTCGGTCACGACTGGTGTTAATAAATGAGGAATACCATTATAAGTCGGCAGCTCTACGCGCTTGGGGTCAACCATAATAAAACGCAAGCTATCAGGATTATTCTGATAAAGAAGGCTGACAATAATGGCATTCAAACAGACTGACTTACCGGAATTAGTCGCTCCCGCCACTAAAAGATGAGGCATCTTACTAAGATCATAAAGCCAGGCCGCGCCGGAAACATCCTTGCCTAAAGCGATATATAAATTATTCTTACGACTCTTAAAAGCATTATCCTCTAAAATTTCCCGCAGCCCGACGATCGCTTTAGCTTTATTAGGCACTTCCACACCGACTAAAGATTTCCCAGGAATAGGCGCTTCGATTCTAATCGGATGAGCCGCTAGAGCTAAACTCAAATCATTATTCAAAGTAGTAATCCGCGATAATTTTACGCCTTCGGCTGGACGAAAAGTATACTGCGTAACCGTCGGGCCGACTTTAGTCTCTCCCATTTCCACCGGAATACCAAATTTTTCTAAAGTCTTCTGGATTTTCTGAAGATTAGCG
The DNA here is from genome assembly GCA_036171815.1 of Patescibacteria group bacterium. Lineage (GTDB taxonomy): Bacteria > Patescibacteriota > Patescibacteriia > Patescibacteriales > UBA12465 > UBA12465. The sequence continues at coordinate 3,430 of JAVHRV010000125.1, read as the reverse complement.
GCGGTATCACCGCCATGGGCTTTACTAAATTTATTATTTAATAATTCAATCGGCATATCAATCTTAATCGAACGTTTCGGCCAAACGATCTTTTCCTGTTTCGGCGTCACGTCTTTCTTCAAAGCCGCTAAAGTAGGTAGTTCACTTTCTTCCTCAGCCTCGATTTTTTCTAATTTAGCCGGTACTTCCCGCTGCTGCCAAGCACTTAAAATTTCCTCGCGCGCTTCTGCGACGAATTGTTGCCCCGTCTCGTCTTCAGGAATAGAACGAGAAAATAAAAATTTAAAAAATTGTCCGAAAGGACTTAATAATTTAGCCAATAAACTATCTCGTCCGATAATCCGCGATAGCGAAGTATTAAAAACCAAGACTAAGGAAATAAGTAAACCGGCCGCCAGGACTAAAGCGCTACCCCAAAAACCAAAAACATAAAAACATAACTGACTAAGATATAGCCCGACATAACCGCCACCGTAACCTTGCGCAACCGCAGTTAACCAATTAGCCGGATCAATAAAAAAATGGAATAAAGTCTGATAAGAAATGAATAAAAGAAATAAACCTAGGTAATCAGTAAACTTAAGAGGTTTTTTAGATTGACGAATAAGAATAAGCGCCCAATATAAAAAAATAAGCGGCACTAACCATTTACCAAAACCAAAGATAAGAGTTAACCATTTAGAAATAAATAAACCGAAATGACCGGACAAATCAAAAAGTCCGAGTAAACTAACTAAGCCGAAAGCCAGGAGAATAACAATAATAATACTGCGCTTAGCCTTCTCGTCTAAGTCAAATTCCGGTAAAGTTACGTAATCCAAAGGATTGTTATTTTTTCGTCGAGACATAAATAAAAACCAAACCTCGGCCCAAAAGGCCGGAAAGTCATAAAAAATTTAGCTATTTGTATTATATCATATTCTTGAGATATTAAAGAAGATTAAAAAATACTCAGTTACCCGAATATTTTTTATTAATTTCAAGATAGCAGAATTTTCCTGAATCAATTTAAAGAAATTATCTCTTTAGTTAATCTCAATATCGATAAACACCGCTTGCGGCACTTGAGCCCGGATTTTATTTTCTAGGTCATCAATCTTCTTGCCGACTAACCGCGGCACTCGATCCATATAATCGACGGAAAATTTTACAAAATTTTCATAACTCTCTTTAACCTCCTCATACTCATTCTCTAAAAAATGATGACGAGACAACTCTTTCATCAGGGACGCGGCGTTAAATTCAATATCACATTTAATCAAATACTTATCGACGTCGAGAATGGCCGACTTAAAATCGAGAACTTTCTCAACCGTCGGATCACTATTTAAAATTTCTTTCACTAATTCTTCAATGTCTGCCGGAATTGATTTAGTAATTAAATAATTCCGATTTTTAGCAATTAAGACAACGGCCGCTACTCCTAATAAAAGACCGATGATAATAGACCCTAACGCGTCCCAAAAAATTTGGCCGGTTAAATAGCTAATTAAAATACTAAAAAAGGCAATGATTACGCCCATCACTGCCAAACCATCTTCATAGACGACGGCCAGAGTCGTCGGGTCGGCTTCCGCTAATATTTTTTTTAACTTCGCGCCGGGGAAATGCTGTTTGACGTCACGAAAGGCTAAATACAAAGTAAATGATTCAATAATTAAAGCGGCTATTAAAATATAAAAATTAAAACGGCTGAAATGAATCACGGTCGGCTCAATTAAGGCGCTAACGCCATGATAGAGCGTTACACCGGAACCGATGAAAAAAATACCACAGGCAGAAATCATCGCCCAAATATATCTTTCTCGGCCGTAACCATAAGGATAGAGATTGTCTGGCTGACGAACTGATTTACGGACCCCAATAATAAGTAAAGACTGATTAGCCGTATCCGCTAAACTATGAACCGCCTCGGAAAACATCGCTCCTGAACCGGTCAATATAAAACCCACGAATTTAGCGACACAAACTATTAAGTTACCTAAAAAAGCGGCCATCACTGGCAGTAGGCCAGAAATTTTATGGACGGGATGATGCAGCGGGCCCGAATTAAGCTTAGGTTTATTCAAGATCATAAACAAAATTACAATAAACTAACATTAATTAACTAGATGATTCTCAGTGTATTTGTTAATTTTATTTAAAAAACTCCTCTGTTTCTTATTAATAGAGATTAACAGGCGACTGAACATTAAACCATACTTTTCTCTAGCTGTAAATATAGAGATCGCTCTCTGGAGTAGTTCGCCTTTTTTAAGTTTATCTAAATCGACGACTAATTCCGGACAACCGATAAACTCAGCGAAACTATAATTACGCAAATCATAAGCGACACTTATGGCCGGCGTACCGGCGCCTACCGATAAAACTCCGGCGTGCAGCATCATGCCGACGACTAGATCCATTTTCCCATAAACATATTTCTGCTCGCGTGGCGCTAAGTCCACTATTTTTAAATCTCTAATTTTTAAGGCCGGATAAATATTATCTTCGCTCGGGTGATGTTTAAAATAATAAAATTCTACTCCCGAACCATTTGGCTCGCCATATTTTTTCTGAAAATAATCAGTTACTTCTTGATAGGCACCTAAAATATCCGCGCGCCACTGGCCGAAACCCAGCCAGCCGGAATAATTTAAATTCAAACCGATTCTAATCGGTACTTGATTACTTGTTTTACGATTACCTTCAATTGAATTAAATCCCCGCGGTTTTTTTTCTTTTAAAAGGATAGCTGGGTCGCCGATAACCTCGACGGTGGCCGGTAAAACACCCTGCGCCACTAAAAATTTTTTCGTATTATTATCGCGCACGCCGACCAGCGCTGCCGCTTTTACTAATTGGGCCACGCTTTGCGCGCTCGCTGGGCTTAAAGCAGGCGCCCCAATTTCTCGGATATAGCCAGCCCCCAAAATTACTATCGGTTTTTTAATCCCCTTAATAAAATCTAAACTATAAGGTAAAAAATAAGAATAAAAAATTCCGCCGCCACCAATCACTACTAAATCGGCCGAATTAATTTTTTTTAAATCGGCCGCCCCGCCTTTTTTTAGCAGCGCCACGGAAAAATTACTAATCCAGCAGTGCTTAAACTGTTGACGCAATAATTCCTGGACGGCTAAAACACTCGCCCGGTCACCTTTATTGTTTCTATCGGCCACATGAATATGAGCGATTTTTAGATTAGTCCGACTATTATCATCTTTCAACATATTTAAAGCTTTAAATTAGCTTTTACTTCTTTTAAAAGCGCAATCCCCCTCTCTTCGTTATGACCGGCTTTCAGAAAAAAATAGGTGGCTGTCCGCACCGCCGTCCAGTTATAATATAAATCAATTCGCGTTTGTAAATCGGTCGTTAATTTTAAATTAGCGGCGTCTAAATAAACACTCAAGAATAAATTTTTCATTTTGGCCGCCCAATCTTGGCC
>JAVHRV010000124.1:0-7417 GCA_036171815.1 Patescibacteria group bacterium | reverse complement strand
CAAGTATAGCCGGCTGGTTTATTTAATTTTATATAGATTTTTTTAGCGGGGGCGCCTAAAGGATGTCCCTGAACGGTGATATTATCTAAGGCGGGATCGGCTTCATCGCCGACTAGGGCTAAGCGTCCGTTTATTTTTACTGAACCATTATGAATAAGCTGTTCCGCTTTGCGGCGGGACGTATAGCCGCTGGCGGCAATTATTTTTTGAAGAATTATTTTCATACAGAAGACTTAGTCTGATAGTAAATATTTAGAGCGCCGGTTATAGCGAACAAAATCCAGAACAGGGCAGCGAGATCATTTTTAAAATAAGGAACATCGACTAAGCCATGAATAACAATCGCGGCCATGGCGCTAATTAGTCCGATCGCTAAATAACGATCAGGGCTTTCTTTTAGTTTTAAATATAGCCGGAAGTTCATGATAAAATATTTAACGATGAGCCAAATAAATAAGAGTAAGCCAAAGAGGCCAAGTTCGGTCCAAAAATTTAGAAAAATATTATGAGGATATTGATATATTTCTACGGGTTGCCAATATTTAGCACGGAGGGTCGAACTAGCGTAAGTTTGAGCGCCAAAATTTGGCAGATTATCGCGGTTAAAGAAAATTCCGGCTTGGTGATATTGCTTAATAGCGCTTGGATACTGATTTAATCCTGTACCGCTTATATAAGCGCCTTGGCTAAGCATTTTAATAGTCTCTTTCCATTGTTGTTGCCGAATCTCTCCGGATAGATCACTGAGAGTCAGTTTTCTTATAATTGGATTGTTATTTGGGGCAAAGTAAAAAATTCCTAGAATTGTTACTATTGAAATTATAATAGCTGTTAAGCGTTCGCGGGAGCCGCTGAGGAAGCTGAAAATAACTAGAGAGGCGACGATAGCGGCTAAAGCGCCTTCAGAGCGCGCGAAGTAGACGGCTAATAGGGAAATAATAATTATTCCGCTGAGTAATATTTTTTGGCTGGCTGTTTTAATTTTATTTTTTTCCAATAAATAAAATAGGCCGCCGGTGAGTAGCATGATTAAGGGCGCTAAATAGAGCCCGATAGCATTAGGATAGCCGAAGAAAGAAACTACTCGCCGGCCGGTTGCTTCTGCCCAAAAGGGATTATCAATATATAGTCCGGTAATTTTTTGAAAAATAGCGAATAAGGCGACGGCGGTAGCCGATACGGCCAAGGCACCTAGTATTTTTAATAAATCTTTTTTAGTTCTGAAGATATTAAGGATTAAGATATATAGGAGTAATGGTTCAAAAAAATAAGCTTTCCAGATACCTAAAGCGCTCGGGCTAAAGCCGGCGATGCCGGCGGCGATAAAAGAAATAACTAAACATAGAATAATTTCGGGTGCCAGTGGATAATTTAATCGTTTTTCTCGGTTATTCAATATCAGCTTGAGGTTAGGTAGATAATATTTAAAAAACCACGTCGCGAAACTAATAAGGATCATCACTTCTAATAAAGTTGAAGGTAATCCGACGATTTTAAAACGGATTAAATAGGCAGGTAAGAGAACGATTAAAACAAGAACGGCTAAGTTTAGTCTCATTATAGCGAGTAATCCGAAGAATATTATAAAGAAGATTATTTCAATAGGCATACGCTTGTTTTAAGGTTGCTTTTATTATATCATCCGCTCCCCAAACAGACAAAAGGTTAAGTAATCAAAAAACCGCCCCGGAGGGGGCGGCCAGGATTAAGCTCTTTCGACATATTCTCCGGTGTCAGTGTTGATTTTGATCATATCGCCTTCGTTGATAAACATAGGAACGTTAATGAGAGCGCCAGTTTCAATCTCGACTTGTTTATTAACGTTGCCGGCGGAGTTACCTTTTACGCCCGGCGGGGCGCTAATAACTTTAAATTCCATTTTGATCGGTAAGCTAATTGATACCGGCTTGTCTTCAAAGTATAAGACATCAACATCAACTCCTTCTTTTAAGAATTCAGCCGATTCGCCGATGTCTTCAAGCGGCAAGTTGAATTGTTCGTAATTAATATTATCCATGAAGTAGGCTTCGTCCTTGTCTTTGTACATAAAGTTAGCCTTTTTGGTCTCCGTTTCTGCTTCTTCAGCTTTTTCTGCTCCTTGGTAAGTTTTTTCTAAAATATTGCCGTTTATTAGATTACGACATTTTATTTTTAGGACTGCTCCGCCTCGGCCCATCTTATGATGATCGGTTTTAATAATAATGAAGGGTTCATTATTAGCTTTAATAACTCGACCAGTTTTTATCTCATTAAAATTTAGCATAGAGTTTCCACGGTTTAAATTATTTATGAGTGGCCGATAATAGAGCCATGACGCGGGAACGTTTGATAGCGTTAGCTAATTTTCTTTGGTGCCAGGAACAGACGCCGGTACGAGCGCTCGGCAATATTTTCATATAGAAATTTAAAAAGCGGCGCAAAGTTCTCGTGTCTTTATAATCGACGTCTAAGTTATTAACGCAAAAATAGCATTCTTTTGTTTTTTTGTTAGTCATAATTTTATTTATATATTTAGAAAGGAATATTTTCAACCCGAATTTCTTCTTCATCGATAGTCTCTTCCGGTATTTCGATGGTTGGCTCACTGTTGCTCGCGTTAGAGTTAGGGCTAAAAGTTGTCCCGCCCTTATTATCTAGCATAATCATATTATCAGCCACAATTTCCGTCCGGTAGCGTTTAACGCCGTCTTGTCCGGTCCAATCAGTTGTTTGCAGACGACCTTCAAGATAGACTTTAGAGCCTTTATGTAAGTATTTGGCACAGATTTCTCCGAGTTTTCGCCAAGCGATTATATTATGAAATTCGGTTTTTTTCTGTTGTTGACCGCTTTGATCGGTCCAGACTAAATTAGTTGCGATTGAGAAAGAGGCAACGCTTTGGCCAGATGGCGTATTGCGCAGTTCCGGATCCCGAGTTAAGTTGCCAATTAGCATGGCTTTGTTTAAGTTCATATGTTTAGATTTTAGCCCGCGTTGGGTATGCGCCGGCCAAGATATTAAATTAAATCTTTAGCATTTAAAATACCTTCTAACTTTTCATCTAAATTTTTTAAATCGACTTTATGTTCGTTCGATTTTATCGCCGCTGCGACTGGCGGCTTAGATTTAGCTTTTTCTTCTTTTTTCTCTTCTTCAGCTTTTTTAGAATCAATCTTGGCGCGGATTTTTGTTTCTTTAGCAATTTCGGCCGCGGTTTTAGCTTTTTTAACGACTATTTGATGACGTAGAACATCGGTCGAAAGTCGTAAGTTTTGATCGATTTTAGCTAAATTAGCTCCTTCTAGATCAAATTCGAATAAGCCGTAGTACCCAAAAGCATTATGTTTTATTTCATAAGCTAGACGTTTCTTACCCCAGTATTCCCTTAAAGTGATTTTACTGCCATTATCAGTTAGGGTTTTTTCTACCTGGCTGACGATAGTTTTTGCTTCGTCGTCGGTAAATTTATTTGGGATTATGAAAAGAATTTCATAATGAGTAGCTTCGGTTGTTTTGGTTTTTGACATAATAATTATGACTTAGATGATTTTAAAATTATTTAAATTTTTTTTAAACAATTAGTAAATATCCTGTTGATTAAAGAAAATCCCCAGCCTTCCTTAGGACTCGGGGTCAAAAAGAATAGCTTTAATTCCCCGATGGTAGGAGAATTATCCTGGATAAATCCAAGATGTGGGAAAGATATTAGTAAATATTTATTTGTAAACTTAATTTAGCACAAAGTTTTTAAAATTGCAATAGTCGCGTGATTAGTATAATATGGAGACATATGTCATATTTTTTTGTCTTAGGGACTAATTCCGCCCTATCTTTAGCGGAATTGAACGCGGTTTTAAAATTAAAAAATCCCCTTTTATTAGCGCCTGATTTTTTAGTTAGTGAGATTATTGGCGAATTAAATTTAGAAGCCTTAATTAAGCGTTTAGGCGGGACTATTAAAATTGGTCGGGTAATCACGGAGTTGCCTTTGTCTCAGATAGCCAATATCGGAGACGAAGTAAATAAAGTTGCTAAGATTAAACAGTCGATTAGCGCCGCCGGTAAATTTAATTTCGGGTTTTCTGATTATGGCGCTCCTATTTTTAATAAAAAAGACCTTGGTCTGAAGTTAAAAAAATATTTTAGTTCAGTCAAGATTAGTTCGCGTTTTGTTGTTAGCCGCGAAAGAAATTTATCTAGCGTTATCGTCGCTCAGAATAGGCTTTTAAATAAAGGGATAGAAATAGTTCTTGCTTCTAGTAGTCAGAAAATTTATATCGGCGAGACTATTGCGGTACAGGCTTTTAAAGATTTATCTCTGCGTGATTATGGCCGTCCCGCTCGCGATGATTTGTCCGGCATGCTTCCGCCTAAATTAGCTCAGATAATGATTAATTTAGCTCAAGTGCCTAGTTTTAGCTCTTTGATTTTAGATCCGTTCTGCGGTTCGGGAACGATTTTAAGTGAGGCTATGCTTTTAGGCTATCAGAATTTATTTGCCGCCGACATTTCTTTAAAAGCCGTCGAGGATACTCGACGAAATTTTAATTGGACTAAAGAGATGTATAAAATTGTTGATAGTAGATTGAAACTCTTTACTAAAAATGTTTTATCGTTATCTAAGTTTATTAAAGCTGGATCAGTGGAAGCGATTATTACTGAGCCTTATTTAGGGCCGCAACGAAATTTGCAGAATATCCCTCTCGTTATTAGAGATTTAGAGGAGCTATATTCTCGAGCGATTAGTCAGTTTAAGGAAGTTTTACGATCTAATGGACGGATAGTTATGATTTGGCCTCTATTTTACGGCCAGCGCCCGATTACCCCTGATTATAGTGGTTTTAAAATAGTGAATATGTTGCCTGATGATTTTAAAGACAGCCAATTCTTAAAAAAAAATAATCGAGCCACGATTATTTATGGGCGACCGGGTCAGAGAGTTTTTCGCGAAATTGTGGTATTAGAAAAAATTTAACGATTTTTATCGATTGATTAAAAAATTAGCTACATCGCCGGCTTGAAATATATAATCTTTGCCTTCAGTGCGGACTAAACCTAATTCTTTCGCTTTAGTTTCACTACCGCAGTCTACTAATTTTTGCCAATTAATAACTTCAGCCCGAACAAAGCCTTTGATAAAATCCGTATGGATTTCGCCGGCGGCTTGAGGCGCTTTAGTATTTTTTTTAATTGTCCAGGCCCTCGTTTCGTCCGGTCCGGTCGTAAAAAACGTTTCTAAACCTAAAATTTTATAGGCACTTCTAATTAGTGTGTCTAAGCCACTTTGCACTAAACCTAATTCTTTTATATATTCAGCCTGTTCTTCTTCCGGTAAGTTAGCTATCTCTTCTTCTAATTTAACATTGATTTTAATGATAGTCTCTTTAGTTCCAAAAAGGGAGGCGTCGTCGGAATGTTTATCATCAATATTGAGAAGATAAATTATTTGTTTTATAGTTAAAAGGTTAAGTGTTTTAACAAATTCTGATTCTTTATCGTCAAATTCTAGTTCTCGTACAGCCTTCCCTATACTAAGAATTTGGTATATTTTTTCTAATATTTGAGCAAAAAATATAGAGTCTTTATCTCCACTCTTAGCTTCGCGGCGTACTTTATCTAATTTTTTTTCAATAGTTGCTAAATCAGCGAATATTAGCTCCATATTAATAGTTTCTCGATCGCTTTTGGGGTCAATTCGCCCTTCTACATGGATAACATCGGTATCTTTAAAATCTCTAATTACTTCGCATATGGCGTTACATTCTCTAATATGAGCCAAAAATTTATTTCCTAAACCCTCTCCTTTGTGTGCGCCGGCTACTAATCCGGCAATATCGACGAATTCGATCATGGTAGGGATTATTTTAAGAGGTTTTGAAATATTAGCTAATTTTTCTAATCTAAAATCTGGCACTTTGACCACTCCGACGTTTGGATCAATAGTACAGAAGGGATAATTAGCCGCTTCGACTCCTTTTTTAGTTAATATATTGAATAGTGTAGATTTTCCAACATTTGGTAATCCGACAATTCCGATTGATAAAGCCATATTTTACGATTTAACTTTTCTAAACTCTGGTTCGAGTATAGCCGAGAATATAAGATTTGCCAAATTTTTGAATATAAAAAGAGGCCCATGATGGGCCGCTTTTTATATTATGTATAAAAAATAAATATTTTTGGCCGTTCATGAGCCTCGGACCCTAATTTAGTATTTTCTTTAATATTAGGGTATGAAGCACTTTTGCTAACTTAAAGAGCATATTCTTACCAGCTCCTAGCAGATTTTTAGTTTTAATTATTTTTGCTAAATTTAGATTAGATCTAGTAAAAGTTTCTTTTTGATTCTTATCAGATTTAATCTTTTTTTATTAGCACTTATAGTCTGCTCAATTTTATATTCTTGCCACGTTAGCGTTGGCATTGAATTCTAAAGCTAGTTAAAGAACTTACCTTAGTATTATAGCACTTTTAAATATCATGGTCAATGTTATGGTTTTATTTGGTTTATTTTGTTTTAATTTATTTAATATTAGTAAAAATATTGTTATTAATTATTAAAATTTTGTTTTTAAGTCTAAGATTATATGGACTTAAAATTTATATTTATACACAAAAAACACAAGTTATCCACATATTTTTGTTAATTTTTAAGATGATGTATTAGAGGATTAAATATGCTTTATGTTCAATAATAGATTAATTGACTTATATATATTTTTATCGTACTATTTGTTTTATAAATAATTAATTGTTCTTTAACGTAAATTCCTAATTGTGTATGTAGTTAGGTGCGCCTATAGGCGAACGGGTCATGATGATTACCCATACTTAATTGTCAAAACAAATAATAAAGGAGTCCGTATGGCTAGCGAGTTATTTTTTAATGTATCAGGTAAGATAGGAATCAATGATGGTTTTTCTCTTAATGATCTAAAAACATCTTTTTTTGGAGCCCATGTTCAAAAAGAACCTGCTCATTACCCCGCGTTGGAGGTGTCTGTTTCAAAAACTTCTCTACAATTTAGCTGGATGCCAAAAAAAATAAAATTGGTGCCCTACTTACTTGAGAGAGAAAGACCAACAGATTGGTATATAAAAGCGCACGTTCTAAATCCGGTATCAGGAGAAAATGATAGTTTTTTAGAATTTAACGGTGAGTATTCCACTAGACAGCGTAATGGAGCTGGTATTATAATTATACATCGCCCGATAATCAAAAATTATAATTTTGGTGACATTGTAAGCAATTACATGAGTCTAGAATCTCAAAAAGAGCCGTTAAATTTAGTGGATGTTCTAGAAGTTGTTTATATGTTGTGGTATTTCGGATTTATAGCGGAATTTTCTAATAATAAAAAAAGGGGAGTAGCAATGGCTCTCAGGTTACTAGATATGACATCTAATTATCGTTCAGTAGATTTTCTTAACTTTATTA
>JAVHRV010000123.1:0-1536 GCA_036171815.1 Patescibacteria group bacterium | reverse complement strand
TTTTAATTATCAATTAATCGATTTCACTGCCGACGGCGCTAAAAAATTCGCAGCTTTTTATAAAAAATTAAAAACTCGCCCCGACTTTACGATTGATAGCGAAACCAGCGGTCTCGATCCCTTAAGCGTCGAGCTTATTGGCCTGAGCTTTTCCTGGCAAGCCGGCGAAGCTTATTTCGTTCTAATGAGTAAAGAACGCCTAGAAAAATTACGACCAATTATGGAAAATAATAAAATAAAAAAATTTGGTCACAACTTAAAATTTGATTATCGTGTCTTAAAAAATCAAGGTCTTCAACTTCGGGGCCTGGCTTTTGATACGATGCTCGCTTCTTATTTATTAAATCCCGCCAGTCGCCAACATAACCTCGATAGTTTAGTCTTCGCCGAATTCGGCTTTGAAAAAATTAGTAAAAAAGATCTGGTCGCTAGCCAAAGCGCCCAACTAGCTCTAAACTTCTCCGCGCTAGATCCCGAAAAATTAAGTCTCTATTCCTGTGAAGACGCTGACTTTACTAATCGTCTAGTAAAATCATTAACGCCAAAATTAAAAACTGCCGGCTTAGAAGATTTATTTAAAAAAATAGAAATGCCCCTGATTAGTATTCTGGGCGATATGGAAAATAACGGCATTAAGCTTGATCCGACTTTAATTGACGAGCTCAACCAAGAAATAAGCGAAAAGATAAAAAGCTTAGAAGAAAATATTTATCAACTAGCTAAAACCGAATTCAATATCAATTCTACCAAACAATTAAAAGAAATCCTCTTTACTAAACTAGACATTCCGACGACTAATCTTAAACGAACCAAAACGGGCTTCTCGACCGCCGAGGACGAACTCATTAAACTCCGCGATCTGCATCCCATAATTATCCCCCTGCAAGAATATCGCGAATTAAATAAACTCCAAACTACTTATCTGAACGCCCTCCCTAAAATGATCAACCCAAAAACTGGGCGCCTCCATACTAGTTTCAATCAAACTATAACCGCCACCGGTCGTTTGTCTTCTAATGACCCGAACTTACAAAATATTCCTACGCGTGGCCTGGCCGGACAAAAAATTCGCCGCGCCTTCGTTGCGGAAACTGGCTGGCGCCTCCTCGGTTTAGATTATTCGCAAATAGAACTCCGCTTAGCCGCGGAAATGTCCGGTGATAAAAAGATGATCGCCGCCTTTAAAGCGGGCGCCGATATTCATACCGCGACGGCCGCGGAAATAAACGACGTCAAATTAAACGAAGTAACTAAAGCGATGCGTCGCGCCGCTAAAGCCACAAATTTCGGGATTCTCTACGGACAGGGGGCGCATGGTTTAAGCCAAAACGCCGGTATTCCCTATTGGCAGGCCAGTGAATTCATTAAAAAATATTGGCTCGCCTACCCGGGGATTAAAAAAATGATGGATAATTTTATTAAAGAGGCGCGCACTCAAGGTTATGCGCTAACTCTTTTTGGCCGCCGACGCCCTTTGCCAGAACTGCACTCCAGTATCGCGATGATAAAAAAAAGCGCCGAACGGATGGCTATTAA
>JAVHRV010000122.1:0-7607 GCA_036171815.1 Patescibacteria group bacterium | reverse complement strand
ATACAGACACAAAGTGTCTGTATTTTTATTTCTCTTAGGGTTGGATTCGAACAGGGTTGAAGCGAGCTAGTCGGCGGTCAGCAGCCCGCCGACGCAGCGAGCGTCGAACGACCTGCCGGGGGCAGGTCGGGCGCAACCCGCGACAACGAACGAGTCGGCTGGCCGACGAGTGAGGCGGAAATCCAGGTCTCGCAGCGAATTGACTAACTCTTTAAAATAGGGTTAGTTTTTGTTATAATAAGAGTAAAAGAGTGATAAAATTTTAAATATTTATAAATATGAAAGAAAGGCCAATAGAAAGTAAGCTGTCCATCCAAGAAATATATGAAAAAAAAATAAAAACCGGCTATTCAGAATTGGGCGCAGAGGATAAAGAAAACCCCGATATTTGGGGAAATGCTTTATGGGAGGGGAAAAATATTAATATTTATACTTCGCCGGAGTTTATGAAAAAATTTTTTACTGAGCCGATCGTCACGAAACATCCCGATAAAGAAGAAGATGGGGTTGTTGCTGATTTTGGTGGAGCCGAAGGCGTGGTTCTCGGCACTATTTCCGAGCAACTAAAAGAAGACGGTTATCGAAAAATAACGCCAGTTGACCTGGATATAAATTTAGAAAGTTTAAAAAAGAAAAATCAAAATTTAATTGGGGTTAATGCGTCTCTATCAAACATGCCTATAAGGGGAAATTCAGTTGACGCCGGTGTATTACGATTCGTTTTGCCTTATAATACTAAGGAAAAACAGGAGCAGATTCTTAAGAATATCGCCGGAAGCATAAAACCAGGCGGTGTCTTAATAATTTTTCAAGATGGTGGTTATAGTAAAGATAAAGGTGAAAAGTACAATCAATTTTTTACTGAAGCTTCTGCCGCTCAGGCCGGGAAGAATATTGAAGAGATAAAAACTACTAGATATTTCGCTTCGGGTGAAGAAATCACCGAAATGGCTGAGCGAGCTGGTTTTAAAGCTATCGAATCCAGGGAATTATTAGAAGTAAAATCTTGGTTATCACCGCAAGCCTATTCCTCTCGTTTTAATATGGATGAATCTCAGCAGGCTAATACTAAAAAAGTTTTTGACGATTGGGAAAAAAATGAAAAGATTAATTTTGAAAATGGTCGATTAGAAAGGTCATTAATTTATTTAGTCTTAGAAAAACCAAATCGATCAATATGATTGAAACAAGTTTTTATTTAAGTTCTCCATACAATATTTATTGTGAGAAAATTACTCCGGATAAGATCAGTAAAGATTTAGCCATCGTAATGGTTCCCGGAGTAGCCCATACGGGTAGCTGCTATAAGGTTAAACCTGACGGTAACAGAGGTTGGGCCTATTTTTTTGCGGCCAAGGGCTTTGAAGTCTATGTTTTAGATTGGCCTGGCATGGGAAGAAGCGGTTACGTACCGTTTAAGCAGATAAATGGGGAATTCATGGTTAAAGGATTAGCTGAGTTATTAACCAAGAAGATAAATAAGAAAGTTATTCTGTTTACTCATTCCATGAGCGGTGCTTATGGTTGGAAGTTGGCTGAAAACGTAGGCGATAAAATAAAATATCTAGTTGCTGTTGCTCCGGCAGAAATGGGTAATATTCAAAATAGGCCGACAATTCTTAAAAAAACTGATAATAATTTTTCTATCCAGATGGCCTGGGGAGTATTAAATATTAATTTAACTGAATGGGTAGTTAATGATCGTAGTTTTATTGAGAAAAAATTAATTGGTCAAAGTAAGCTTTTTCCAGTTAACCATCTTAGAGAATATATCTCGTCTCTTCAATGGCATCATCCAGTTTTAACGTATGAAAGATTAAATATAAATGGTAGTCAACTGAAAATAAATAACTTTTCCAAGCTGAAAGATGTTAAGGTGCTAATTGTTAACGGCACAAATGACGCGGATCATCCTCGAGAGGCTAAAATGAAAATTATTAACTACTTAAATGATCATAAGGTTTCTGCGGAATTGCTATGGTTGGGTGATAAGGGAATAGTGGGTAATGGGCATATGATGATGTTGGAAAAGAATAGTGATGATATAGCCAATTTAATATATAGGAAAATATTGGTATAAAGTGGAATTAATGTTTATTTTATTGGATTGAACAGTATTCTTATTTAAAATCGTTCCAATCTTATCCTAACCTCCCAGCTTTTGACAAAATAGCACTTTTGGTGCTATTTTTGATATATAAAGTTTATCGAAATATATGATTGAATGTACTTCTATTAATGGTTACAAGAAAATGGTCCCCGTGGAAGAATTATCTTTTAGACCAGGCGCGTATGCAGTTATAATAAATGACGGTAGAGTACTCTTAGTTACCGCCGAGTCTAATAATAAGTATTATTTCCCTGGCGGTGGTATTAAGTTGGGCGAAACAATTGAGACCGCATTAAAGAGAGAGTCAGAGGAGGAAACTGGCCTAAAAATCGAGGTAGGAAAGTTTATTAATTTTAAAGAGCAGTTTATTTATTATGATCACTGGAACAAGGCTTATCATAATTTCGCCTTTTTTTATTTGTGTAAGCCGTTATCTATAGATTTAGATAAAGTTGTTGATGATGGTACCAGACAGCCACAATGGATTGAGTTAGCAACGTTAGACAAAAAGCAATGTGGTGGCTCGGTTGTCGAAATTTTACAGCATCTGCAAGTAATATAATTTATATTTAGTGGTATTAAATAAATATCTAAAAATTAATTAGCGTTCCAACTATATCCCATCTTCCCAGCCTACATAAAATAGCCCCGAAATGGGGCTTTTTTGATAGTAAGTTTATAGCTTGGGATCGATATGATATAATTAAATATATGAAAATCATTGAGTCTATGTCAGTGGGCAAAGAGCGTGACGAGAGGAATGAACTAGAGGTAATTGATTTAGTGGGGGCAACCGACGAAGAGGTATTTAAAGATAAGTTTGGCCCTAAAGATTATATAGGTAATTATTATCCTGAAGATTTTGATATTGACAAATTTGTTTGGTCGTTAAGTAAAATAAGAAAAGGGTTTGATGATAGTGATAGAGTTGATATAACGGAATTAGCAGAGATTACTAACATGGAACACGAAGCAATAGAGAATATTGCCATATTTGAATTTCAGCGGAAGGTTTCTGCGCAATTATTAGAAGCATTTCCTAAAGATAATATTAAAGTTTTAGATGTTGGGGGTGGCCCGACGATTTATCAACACATTGCCATCGCTCTTGAGGCTGGCAATATAACTCATTCGGAATTTTTAGAACAGAATCGTTTAGAAGTCATGGCCTGGATTAATGATGAGAAGGGCGGCCATAACTGGGATTCATATTTCACGTTAATCCAGAAAGTATTAGCTGAAGACAAAGAATACCAGGCTGTACTTGATAAGCAAGTAGAGAGCGACGATAAGGATATCAGTGATAATGCGCATCGTATCAAAGATATAATTGCTAGCAAGTCGATTGATGCTCTAAAAAATAAACTGAAGGATTCATTAAAAAAAGTAGTGTTTGGTGATGTCTTTGATAATAATTTAGGTCTGGGATCAGATACTGATAATTTTGATTTGGTTAATTCTTCCAGCCGAGAGGCGGCCGTGGAAATAGTCACGTCTAATTTTACTATTGAATCGGCCACAGGAGATAAAAATAAATGGCAGCAAGGGATGCTCAATATTATGAATAAAGTAGGGCCAGGAGGATTTCTGTCTTTGTCGGCGATTCGGAATTCCACTTGGTATAGAGTCGGAGAGGAAAAAATGCCGGCTGTTTCAGTAGATGAAGGAGATTTAGAAAAAATCTTAGACGGCGGCGGTTTTAAAGTTATAGAGCTGAAAACATTGGAAGGAAGTGACGTCGATAAAGTCGGTTATGATGGTATGGTGTTTGTTTTAGCTCAAAAAAAGATATAATATAGTTTATTAGTATATTTTTTATATTCTTGTTTCAACTATCCCATCCTCCCAACTATGTATTATTTATATATTTTGAAATGTGTCGATAAGACATTATACACCGGCATCACGGTTGATTTGGAACGAAGGGTGGCGGAGCATAATTCGTCCCGACTCGGCGCGAAATATACTCGCTCGCGTCGGCCGGTCAGGCTCGTTTATACAAAGAAGTTTCGTAATCGATCCCTAGCTCTAAAGGCGGAAAACAAAATAAAAAAGTTGTCGAGAGATGAGAAAATAAAATTGATTAACCATTAGTTAATAAGTTATGCCATTTAAAAGCATCGCTCAGCGTAAATGGATGTTCGCCAATAAACCGAAGATGGCAAAAAGATGGGCGGCCGAAACTCCTAAGGGCAAGAAATTGCCTAAAAAGTTGAATAAAAAGAAATAATATGATTTTTAATGTCCCAGGCAAACCAACTAGATTAAAAAAGGTAGTTTATTTATTTGCTTTTATAATTTTAGGCCTTTTATTAAGTTTCATCGCGCACGCCTTAATTGAAATAAATTATTTGCAATGGGTTTTAAATCAGGGTCGAGTGGCGCCATTTTATGGCGGTTGTGCTTTGCCGCCGGCGCTTCAGGCCGCGCTTTGGGCACTTGGGGCAACTGGTGGGTTTTTTATAGGACGCTTTTGTTGGCAAAAAGTTTATATAGAGAGGTCCTGGGAGAAAAAGAAATTTAATTAATATAAGTATAATTAGATAATATGAATATAAGAAAAGCCGGCCAGTCGGATTACCAGGAGCTGATGAGCCTCTATAATTTATTTGTCGGCGAAGATAAATATTCTAAGCATGATAACGACTCCTTCTTTAGGGTTTTAGACTCTCAGAATAATTTTATTTTTGTTGTTGAAGATCTGAATAAATTGATCGGTTTTGCTTCATTTTCTATAAGAAGCGTCATTCGTTATCCTAAATCTATCGCCGAGTTGGATGAGATCTTTGTCCGGCCTGAATATCGCCAGAAAGGAGCAGGAAAAATGCTGATGCAACAGATAGAAAATAAGGCTAAAGAGCTCGATTGCTATCGCTTATTTATAGAATCCCATTATGATCATAAAGCGGCTCATCTCTTTTATGAAAGTTTGGGGTATACTAATTACGGCTATCATTTTATAAAAAATATATTCCCGCTCGGACAGCTCTAGGAGTGTCGCAGTTGCCTTTAGGCGCTAGTTTAGAAATTGAAGTAGTGGCGGCCAGACAGTAGGATTTAGCCCGGAGATTAGGTTCAAAAAATTAACATCTTTTGTTATAATTTATATATAATATTAATAATCTCAATATGTCTGAAAACAACAAGCTACATTTTATTATGACTGGCGGGACTGTCGATTCCTATTATGACGGGACTAAAGACACGGTCGTAACAAATGAACATTCAGTTGTGCCTAAATTTATTAAGATCCTGAAATTATATGAAGAATGTGAGTTTACCGAGGTCTGCATGAAAGATAGTCGGGAATTAATTGAATCAGACCGGAAAAATATATTGGAGGCCGTTACTAGTAGCCAAGCTAAAAGGATAATTATAACGCACGGGACTTATACTTTACCTGATACCGCTAAATACCTGCAGGCTAATCTTAAAAATCATGGCCAGGTTATTATTTTTGTCTGTTCCATGATTCCTTTGGAGGGATTTACTCCGACTGATGCTGGTTTTAATATTGGTTATGCGGTGGCTAAATCTCAAGAATTATCCGAGGGAATATATGTTGGTATGAATGGTAAAATTTTTGTGCCGGGTGAAGTAGTTAAAAATTTATCCGAGGGTAGGTTCGGGTCTATATATACCAAATAAAAGAATTTTCACTGTATTCCATTTTTCTGGCTTGGGAGAGAAACTGTCTTTCACTATTATTTAACCGCGTATTGATAAAAATATAGCCTTGTGCTATATTTTTTTGTTGTCGAACCTTAACATATAATTTGGTTAATTGTTGAGCTAAAAATATATTTGTTAGCTCGGCAATTAATCAAATTTAATCATTAATGTCGAAGGTGTTATCATGAGTTTAGAATTTGTTAGAAAATATGACGATCCGGCTAGTGGCCAGCCCGTGGCCTTATTCATTGCTTGGCCCGAGTATAGTTCACTGACGGTTTCTGTTGCGCCTGGAGTAAATGACGGACAGGCGTACGCCTCCTTTATTTTCCAATATCCTCCAGAAGTAGAGAGGGTCATGCGTCGGGTCTTTGCTAAAATATATCAGGGATCAGGCGTCGTAGTAACCTCTATTACTGTGCCGGGAGAATCGGGAGTGGTCTTTGATACTTTTTGGACTAAAGAAGAGATATTAGAGTTTTTCCCAGAGTTTATTGGTGAAGTTAAAGATACCTATCTTCATTTTTCTTCCGGGGCTATTTATAACGATGAAAAACTAGCGGCCGATTTTTTGAATTTATGTCATGCTGATGGTCATTTTTTTCTCGAAGTAGTCGAGTTTCAAGAGGCTAAACATCCCGAGGCTGGTAAAACAAAAATTATACAGGCTCAAGTAATTTTTGGCCTGAAAGTTCCTATCTAAAAAAGCGAATTGCCAAGCGGATATTAAATCTAATATCCGCTTGTTTTTTGTGTTTTGCGGTAGTAAGATTATAATAAGATTGTCGTTAAATTATATGGGTATGGATATTACGAAAATTGCTGAACAATTTGGGATCAGGGGTAAAAATTTTGTCCCGATTAAACACGCTGTACTGAGTCGAGTTTATCTTATTGATGAGTAGTATATTTTGCGTTCGCGTGCCATGGAAAATAATGCTTTGGCGCGGTTTAAAAATGAACAAAATCTTCTAGATAAGATTCGCAAAATAGTCAAAATAAAATTTCCCGAGCTTTTAAATTGTCATCAGGGTGATAATTATTTTATTGATAATTCATTGCTTTGGACCGCTTATCAACTTATTCCTGGGGATATTATTTGTGCCTGGTGGAATTTGGATAGGCTTACTGACGAACAAGCTAAAAATATTTTTGTTACGCTTCGTCAGTTGCACCAAAAAACGGCGGGAAAGCTATCGCAGATAAACATAGAAAGTGAATATAATTTTCTTGATGATGTCAGTCGAAGACTATTGGATATTGGTGACGGCATATCCGCCAGTGAGCGGGCGCGAGTGCAAAGGGCGATTAAGGTCACTCGTGATTTTAGCCATGATTTACGGGAAAAAGATTATTGTTTTGTTCATGGTGATTATCATCCTGGCAACATCATTTTTCAAGGTAATAAAGTATTTGGTTTATTAGACACCGATTGGGCGAGAAAAGGTAGTTATCTTGAAGATTTAGCCTATATGATTATGATGTTTCTTAGGGATTACCGGCAGCCTTTTAAATTAATAGTCGAAAATTATCAGAAGTTTTTATCTTGGTATGCGATAGGGAAAGAAGATTTTCCGATATTTAATGAATATTTAATTCTTTATACTTTTTATGATCTTCATTTATTTCGGGATTTAGAGAAACTTCCCAGCCAGGAGGTAAACTATGAGTACCAGAGAAAATTTTTAGCCGATGTGTGTCTGAGGTTTTAGAGTCCTAATTTTTTTTATAACAATCTTTTTATAACATATGAAACTTAAAATTATATCTTGGAATATTTGGTGCGGAACGCATTTGGACGAAGTAATCGCGTTTTTAAAAAGCG
>JAVHRV010000121.1:0-1582 GCA_036171815.1 Patescibacteria group bacterium | reverse complement strand
TAACCCCAATTAACTTTCTAACCTCTTCTATATTTTTCTGAGCAATAGTCTCAGCTTTTCCTCGGCCATTCTCTAATATCTCTAAAACCTCCTCATCGCTAATACTTTCGTATTTCTTCTGAAAATGTTCTAAAAATTTTACAACCACAGTGGCTAAATCTTTTTTAAAATCACCATAACCTTTGCCTTTATAATCTTTAACTAGGCGCGGAATTTCACGATTACCTAAAACCGCATAAATCGTTAAAAGGTTAGAAAGAGCCGGCTTATTTTCTACATCATAATCGACCTCATCGCCCGAATCAGTAACCGCGCGCATTATTTTTTTTCTCGCCACCTCAAGATCATCTAATAAACCAATACAATTATTTTGATTCTCGTCGCTTTTACTCATTTTCTTAGCCGGATCAAGTAATGACATTATTCGCGAACCCTCCTGACGGGCGACAGCTTGAGGAATTTTAAAAATATTACCAAAATCATGATTAAACCGCCGCGCGATATCGCGAGTTAATTCAACATGTTGCTGTTGGTCCGCCCCAATCGGCACGATATCAGTATCATACAATAAAATATCAGCCGCCATTAAAACCGGATAATCATACAAACCAACGCTCACCGCTTCTTGATTTTTACCGGCTTTATCCTTAAACTGAGTCATCTTATTTAAGTCAGAAATATAAGTCCCATAACAATTAAAAATCCAAGCTAACTCAGTATGAGCCGGCACGGCCGATTGTTGAAAGATAATTGATTTTTCCGGGTCAATACCAGCCGCCAAATAAATTTTAGCCACTTCGATAATCCGTTTCTTTAATTCTTCCGGATCTTGCTTAACGGTAATCGCATGATAATCGACAATCGAAAAAATACAATTATATTCTGGCTGCATTTTCACCCATTGGGCAATCGCGCCGATATAATTACCAATATTTAAGCGGCCGCTAGGCTGAATACCCGAAAAAATAATTTTAGCAGTAGGCATACAAACAGCATAAATAATTAATCTCTTACTTTTATTGTACTGAAAATACTAGCGAAAAGCAATTTCCCCATATTTTTCTTCGACATAGTCCAAATCCTTGTCACCCCGGCCTGACAAGTTAACAATGATGATTTTATTCGAACTTAAACCAGGCGCCGTCTTGATGGCTTGAGCAATGGCATGAGCACTTTCTAGAGCCGGGATAATCCCTTCTAGGCGAGAAAGCAAAACAAAAGCTTCTACTGCTTCTTGATCACTGACTGTTGTGTATTCAACTCGTCCTGTATCTTTCAAAAAAGCATGAATTGGGCCAATCCCTGGATAATCTAATCCGGAAGCAACAGAATGGACTGGTTGAGGCTGGCCATTTTTATCTTGCAGTAAATAAGTATGCATACCATGTAAAGTACCCGGCTGACCATAGGTCAGCGTCGCGGCATGTTCACCAACGCCGAGACCTCGTCCACTTGGCTCAGCGCCAATCATTTTTACAGTCGTTTCATCTAAAAATTCGTAAAATAGACCGAGAGCATTAGATCCGCCTCCGACACAGCCAATTAAAACATCGGGTAAACGATTTTCTTTTTCCAATATTTG
>JAVHRV010000120.1:0-7716 GCA_036171815.1 Patescibacteria group bacterium | reverse complement strand
GCGGGCAAGCGGAATCGAACCGCCATCTTCAGCTTGGAAGGCTGACATAATAACCACTATACGATACCCGCCTAATTGATTAATCTCGGGTAGTCTCTTTAACCCGATGCTGGGGTTATGATATAAAAAAAAATCTAGTAAGTCAATTCTTATTTAGTATCTTTAATCGCAGCGACAAAGCCAAAGCCAAGCAGCATGATGATAGATAGTAGTAGAAATAAGTAGTTCAGGGGGAAGAACATTAGAGTAATTATCGCTAAGCAAGAACCCAGAACATAGGCCAAAGGGGTGGCGGTACGAAAAATATTAATACAAGCCACATTTTCAGCGTCTACTATTTTGAAAAAATAGGTTTCTTTCATCGCTTCTACTAAGGCCGCGCCGACGCGGCTGGCAAATAATACGACTGTCCAGAGCCAGATGTCCGCTGTTTTAATGTAATAAAACAAAAATAGGGAAATTATTAAAATTAAGAATCCCCCAAATAATATTTCCTTTTCGCCGATATATTTATCAGCCAGTATGCCGGCCGGTATTTCTAATAGGAGGAAAGGAATGAGCATCACGGAAAATATTGGCCCTAAGACTGTCCAGCTCATCCCCATGTTTTGTATTAAATAGAGGGGAATATATAGGACGGCGGAGCTATAAAATAGTTGAATTAGAATGGAAATAAAAAAAATGCCTCGTAAATTTTTATTACGCCACATTTTTTTAAAAGTAACCATTAAATTTTCTTTTTTATATTTAATTTTATCTTTAAGCTGGCGACCTTGGCGCAGAAGAATGAAAAAGAAGGGAATACTAAGAGCGGCCGCAATTAGAAAAGAAAGAGAATAATTACCTTTGCCGATGAGATAAGTCGTTAGAGCGGGGGATAAAATCCAACCCGCGTTAATGAAGGTAAAGTAAATAGTCCTCGTTCGGCCCGTTGAGTTATTAGCGGAGAAACTCTCTACTAAAATATCCATGTTGATCCAGATCAGATTCGAACTGACCGAAAAAAGGACTATGGAGATTAAAGCAAATACGGAGTTATCGGCGATGCTTAGACCCAGAAGAGCGGTAGTGTGAAGAATTAGGATTACCTGAGTTAGAAAATAATTACTGAGTTTTTCGATTAATTTAGGAAAAAAGAGAATAGCGAGAACACTGAGTCCGTTAGCGAGTACAAAAAATAAACTAGCGACTGAGACGCTGACAAATTCTCCTAAAAAATTTGATTGAATATAGGCGGGTAGAGCGCTAGAAATCGCCAACAATAAACCTAAAAAGTATAAAACGCCTAACTGTTTTTTATTTTTTTTAACAGTTTTCTTTTGTTTTAGCATGGTTTTTGAAATATAATAATAAGAAGATAGATAATAAGATTAAGATTAAGCTGATTATTTGGGGCCAACGTATTCCTAGAATTAGCGGGGTTTCGTCTAAACGGATGAATTCAAGAGAAAATCTCAATATAGAATATAATATCATATATAAAGTAGTCGACCAAACAAAAAACAGTTTATTCAGGCGGTGGTTTTTTATCATTTTTAGGTTTAAATAGATAAGAATTAGACTAATAATAAGACAGCCCAGGCTTTCATAGAGAAAAGTCGGTTGAAAGTAATTATAATTTAAGTAGTCTAGAGGGCGGTTAATTAAATCAATAGGGATTCCCCAAGGAAGATTCGTCGGTCGGCCAAATATTTCTTGGTTAAAATAGTTCCCCCAACGACCGAAAGCTTGAGCGAGGGCTAAGCCAGGGACGAGTAAGGCACTTAATTTCCAAAAATAGATTTTTTGACGATAGGCAAAAGTTAAGATGACGATTATCCCGGCGATGATAGCCCCGTGAATAGCCAGCCCTCCCTCCCAAACTTTGATCATCTGTGCGGGGTGGTTTAAGTAATAAGGTAGTTGTAAGCCGATATCGTATAGCCTGGCCCCTACTAGTCCCCAAATTATTAACCAGAAGATGAGATCAAAGAGTTTATCTTTATTGAACTGATAATATTTATTAAGATAAAAAATTAAAGCTAAGGCCGCTAGAATTCCTAACACCATAAATAAGCCATACCAATGGATTTTGAGAAAGCCACTAGAGAAAATTAAGGCGGGGGGATGAAAATTATGCAGTAAGTTAAACATATTTTAATTTTAGCAGATTAGCCCCGGGGCTAGCAAACAAAATAGAGGCGGTTAGCCTCTATTTTTTAGTGCGGACGGAGAGACTCGAACTCTCAAGAGTTGCCCCGCTTGGTCCTAAGCCAAGTGCGTCTACCAGTTTCGCCACGTCCGCGATTTTTCTTATTTATTTTTACTCTAGCAATCTATTCTATCTTAAACAATTATTTTTATAAAGTAAAGTTTGTGCTATAATTTACCTAAGGAATTAAATAAAAATATTTTTATGTTTAATCAAAAGTTGCTTTATTTTTTTAAGGAATTATCGCTTAAAGACGTTCCGGTGGTTGGCGGAAAAAATGCTTCGCTCGGCGAGATGTATAGTCATTTGAATAAGCAAGGAATTAAAGTTCCGAATGGTTTTGCTACCAGTGCGGCCGCTTATCGATACTTTTTAGAATCGGCTGGCCTTAAACAGAAAATAAGGAAGATTTTGTCTGGTTTGGATAAAAAGAACGTTAAGGATTTAGCTAAGCGAGGAGCGGCGATTAGAAAATTAATTATTTCTACCGAATTACCGCTTAATTTACAACAAGCCATCGCTCAAGCTTATCAAAAACTTTCCCGGGAATATAAAACTAAAAATTTAGCGGTCGCCGTCCGCTCCAGTGCGACGGCCGAAGACTTACCAGACGCCTCTTTCGCCGGACAACAGGAGACTTTTTTAAATGTGAGCGGCGAACGGGACTTATTATTAGCGGTCAGAAAATGCGTGGCTTCTTTATTTACCGATCGGGCCATTTCTTACCGAGTTGATAAGAAATTTGATCATTTTTCTATCGCTTTATCAGTGGGTGTCCAAAAAATGGTGCGTTCAGATTTAGGCTCGTCTGGCGTCATGTTTACTATTGATACGGAATCTGGCTTCAAAAATGTTGTTTTAATTAATTCTATTTTTGGTCTGGGGGAAAATATTGTGCAAGGACATGTTACCCCTGATGAATTTTATTTTTTTAAGCCAACTAAGGCTATTATTTCTCGGAGTTTAAGTCGGAAAAATATTAAAATGGTTTATGACTCAAAAGGAAAGACGCCCGTTAAAAATGTATCGATTGCTCCTAGCGAACAATTAAAGCCCTCTTTAAGCGATCAGCAGGTTACTCAACTGGCTCAGTGGGGGATGTTGATTGAGGAACATTATAAACGGCCGATGGATATTGAATTTGCGGTTGACGGGCAGACTCAGGATATCTATATTATTCAAGCTCGTCCCGAAACTGTTCAGAGTCAGAGAAATTATCAATTTATTGAAAGTTACCATTTAGAGAAGAAAGGCAAGGTCATCATCACTGGTCAAAGCGTTGGCAGTAAAATAGCTTCGGGAGCGG
Source organism: Patescibacteria group bacterium (assembly GCA_036171815.1). Taxonomy (GTDB): domain Bacteria; phylum Patescibacteriota; class Patescibacteriia; order Patescibacteriales; family UBA12465; genus UBA12465. Next base: position 4,219 of record JAVHRV010000120.1, on the reverse strand, counting down.
CTAATCGTTTGATAAGTGTTAAAGATATTAGTAAATTTAAAGCGGGTCAGATTTTAGTGACGGACATGACGGATCCAGATTGGGAGCCGATTATGAAAATTGCTTCGGCTATTGTGACTGATAAAGGTGGCCGAACCTGTCACGCGGCTATTATTTCTAGAGAGTTGGGCATTCCTTGTGTAGTGGGGACAGGGAGGGCTTCATTAAAAATAAAAACCGGACAATTAATTACGGTAGATTGCTCCGGTGGTGAAGAAGCGGTAGTTTATGAGGGTAAATTACCTTTTCAAATTAAGAAGACGGATATTAAGGGTTTTAAAAAACCTAAGACCAAGATAATGATGAATATTGCCGAACCCGATTTAGCTTTTACTAATTCTTTTATCCCTAATGATGGCGTCGGTTTAGCTCGTTTAGAGTTTATTATTAATAGTTATATAAAAATTCATCCTTTAGCCCTGATTAATTATCAGCGCTTGACTGATCAGAAAGTAAAAAAAGAAATCGCTGATTTAACGGTTGGTTATCAGGATAAGACCCAATATTTTATTAATCGTTTAACGCAGGGTGTGGCGACTATTGCGGCCGCTTATTATCCGAAAGATGTTATTTTACGCTTAAGTGATTTTAAGACGAATGAATATGCTAATTTGATTGGCGGTAAAGCCTATGAACCGCTGGAATCAAACCCGATGATTGGTTGGCGTGGCGCTAGTCGATATTATTCTCCCCAGTTTTTACCAGCTTTTGAGCTAGAGTGCCAGGCGATTAAAAAGGTGCGAGAGGATATGGGTCTTAAAAATTTGAAGATTATGGTTCCTTTTTGCCGAACCATTGAAGAGGGTAAGAAAGTCCAGGAAATTATGGCCCGAAATGGTTTACGGCGCGGCCATAATGGTTTAGAAATTTATGTGATGGCCGAAATTCCCTCTAATATTATTTTAGCGGAGAAATTTTGTCAGATTTTTGATGGTTTTTCTATTGGTTCTAACGATTTGACTCAGTTAACTTTAGGAATAGATCGTGATTCGGGCAATTTATTAGGCGTCGCCGGCGTCGCTAATGAGAAGAATGAAGCGGTTAAAGAATTAATTCATCAACTAATTAAGACGGCGAAAAAATATCGTCGTAAGGTAGGAATTTGCGGCCAGGGTCCGAGTGATTTTCCCGATTTCGCTGAATTTTTAGTGGCCGAAGGGATTGATAGCTTGTCTTTAACTCCGGATACGGTTATTGCCACAACCTTAGCAATTGTTAAGAAAGAAAAAGAACTAAGGCGGAGCCGGGGGATTCTTAATTTATTTTTTTAGTTTATTAGATATTAGAGTTTACTTAATCAAAATACCCTCGGTTTTTAGGCCGAGGGTATTTTGAGATTTAAAAATTATTAATTTATTCTAAAACCTGTATTTGTGCCGTTTTAACGCCGAAATTAATGGCGTCTTGGTGATTTTTCATCCAAACGTCTAAACGATTACTATGTCTTTTATTCATTCGGTCGCGGACCACAAAAACTTTATCGCCAAATAATTCCGGTATTTTTATTTTAGTGCCGAATTTCAAAAAATTAGCAGCGACTGTATCTTCTTGGTTGTTTTTACAAAGATTGAACCCATTAGCGGTTGTGCAAGGATCACTATCGGTTTGCGCCACTTCCGAGTTATAAGCCGTTATGACATGAGTGCTAACCCTAATTATTTTTGGTTTGTTCGCCGTTTTAGGCGTGGCGTCGTTTTTTATATCAACTATGTCACTAGTAGTAGTGTCTTTAATAATATTATCTTCAGCTTTGTCCGGGACCGCGTTAGTTAGCCCTTCGACTGGTAGAAGCGACTTTGTTAGTTGGTCAGTGATAATCAGTTCGGAATTATCGGCGTTAGCCGCCGCGACCGCTGTAGCGGCTAGAACTGGGGTATAAAAGAGGACAAACTGAAAGAGACAGGCGATTATTACTAATAAAATGATATTCTGCCTACTACTGAGAGGCACTATTTCCTCCTGTATTATTTTAAGAATCTTCATATATTACGTATTAGCTAAATTAAAAACCCCTACTCTATCATAATGAAAATACATGATATTAAAGCAGGGATTTTCTTGACTAATCAGTTTAGCACTTCCTTTGTTATTAGTCAATAGTAGCTGGGGATTGTTTGGGGATAAGATTATTGACAGTATTTATTAATCATGTTAGTATAAATCATCGAATCAAAGTGAATTATAGGTAGTATCAATTAGTATCAATAGTTTTTTAATAATTAAATATCAATCAATCTTTAGGAGTGTCAAAATGAAAAAGTTCAGTTTATTGTCCGTGTTATTGTCCGTGTTTGTTGCTCTATTTACGTTTTTTTTGGTCGGTTGTTCTTCGGCCCCCATGTCTTATATGGGTTTCGGCCAAAAAAGTGCTGGTGATTTTCAAAAAACAATCGATATTTTGACTCAAGAAATCAATAATTACGAGTCAAAAATCAAAAAATTACGAGAGGAAGAAGGAGAGTTACGGGAGTTAGCTAGTAGAGACTCGGTTCTCGGTAATACCGTTCTAGTAAATCTGGCGGGGATTAGAATTAGCGAAAACGATTCGCTCATTCATTTTTATCAAATAAAAATAGGAGAATTAACAGAAAAAATTAACTCTCTTCTAGCTCAATCGACGACAGAGGATGATTATGTACGCCTAACAGGGGATAATCCCAGTGAAATCGCCGGGGCGTACATGAATATTAAATATTTAAGCCATGGGAACCGCCAAGATTCTTTAATTGGGATTATCGAAAATGCTAATTCTGGTGTTGAGAATCTATCGGTTGAAGTAAGTAACTCATTCGGATTTCATGTTTATTTTGTCCTTGATAATAAGGATAATCGTAAGAGTCCGGAATTTGTTTTACCAACGCCCGGTTGGTATACGATTACTTGTCGAACTCAGGGACGCTATGAGGGACAGTCTCGGTCGCTGTCTATGAAAGTGGCGCCAGGAGTCAATTATTATGACGGAGGGAAAAAGTACGCCCTTAAGGCGACTTTGCGGCCTTAGTCCTTAAATATCGTCCTATCTCGTTCTTTTAAAAAAGGCTGTCCTTAATCCGACAGCCTTTTTCTTATTTAGAATATAATATGAGTCGTATTTTTTTAACCGGGAGCTAAAGTTCCCATGTTTTCTGCTCCCGTGCTACTAAATGGTAAGTAGTAGATGACGAAGTAGGTAATAGCATAAGCCGATATTACGATGATTAGTCCGATAATCGCCGTTCTAATAGTTTCGGTAGCTTTCTGTACTTGTTCCTCATTACCGCCAGCGGTCATTAAGCGAAAACCGCTGATGATCATCAAAATAATGAAGACAGTCCCTAGAAATCCCAAAACGATTTGAATTATGAGAGCGAGCACATCACCTAAAGACATGTCACCGAAGTTAGCGCTATGGGCAGTTTGAGTGGTCAGAGTACCCAGAAGGGCGGTATTGTTTAATATTCCGCCGCTAGTTTGCGCCTCGACTAAATTAACAGAGAAAAAGAAGAGGAATAAGAATAAACAGGTTGAGATTATCTTTTTCATATGTATTATTTTTTCAAAATTAAGGCCTCAAATATAAATCGCCACATCGCCCAGGCGGCGATAGCTACGGCTAGACCAATTAAGGCTTGTTTAATGGTTTCTTTAGCTTTTTCAACTTTTTCTTCGCTACCGTTAGCCGTCATCCAGTGGTAACCGGCGATAATTATTAAAATAATGAAAGTTATCCCTAAAAAGTTTATAAAAGCGCCTACCACCGTTCCGACTATTATCGGTGTTGAGGCTATAGCAGGGTTAGTTTCATAACCGCCTTGGCCAGCGACGTTAGTAAGTCTGTTTAAAAGGGTATCGGTCTTTGGCTCGGCCGCTTTAGTCGACCAAGCTAATAAGAAGTTTCCTGTAGCGGTGGCGATAGATGATAAAAATAAGATTTTTTTTCTCATAAATAGTCTATTTTACCAAATTTTTTAATACTGTGCTAAATCCGGAGCTCATGGCGTAAGCCACGAGGACTATGACTAAGCCAATTAATAGATTGCGAATTACTTCTTGAGATTTTTTTACTTTTTCTTCATTGCCGGCCGCTTGCATCCAATCATTACCGGCTAAGAACATCAGAACTAGGAAGATCATGCCTAAAACGGATAAAACTAATTGGATTACTTTGGCTACAGTAGTGTTTAAGTCGCGGTTAGTATCA